>CAMTJB010000001.1 GCA_947072715.1 uncultured Fusobacteriaceae bacterium
GTTGAATACTATCAACACTAATATTTTTTACACTCTTATCCATATACCCCATACCTATGTATCCAATAGCATTTTTGTTACTTGTAACTTCTTGTTTAATAGATTCATTAGAGGGCATATAAAGAATGTTTTTACCGTATTCTTCACTACCTTTACTATTACCATTTCTAACTATATGTTCTTTGAAAAATTCATGGGTACCAGAAGAAGAGTCACGTGATAAAACAACTATTTCAGAATCACTTCCTCCAAGAGTTTTCCAATTTACTATTTCACCTCTAAAAATTTTACCCAAATCCTCAGAACTAATATTTATTAAATTATTTTCAAGATTAGTTATTATAGTAATCCCGTCATAACCTAATATAGTTTCGTTAACATCAATGTTATTTTTTTTTGCTAGTTCTATTTCACTTTGTTTTATATCTCTAGATGCCATTGCAATATCGGTAGTCCCATTGATAAGAGAAGAAATTCCTACTCCAGAACCTCCTCCAGTTACAGCAATTCTTATTCTATTTTTTGTCATATATCCTTCTACTATGGCTTGAGAAGCATTGACAATAGTGTCAGAACCTTTAATCTGTACAATCTTTGAATTGGCACTTAAATTTACTGAAAATAGACTACTAAAAACTAAAAATCCTAATACAATTTTTTTTTTCATTATTTTTCCTCCTAAAATGAATTTATATTGATATATTATAATTTATATGTGAAGCAAAGATAAATTCAATGTAAAAATAGTGTAAAAAATTTTTAACATTACTTTAACACAATATTCATCATTACTTAACAATGATTTATTATAATTTTAAATGTACAGAATGATGTTTTTAAGAGGAGACTATTAAAATGAATAAAACTAGAAAGTATCTTGATAAATTTTCTAAATATGCCCATTCTTTTGTTGGGATTTTTAATGTGGTAATAGTAATGTTGATATTTGCATTTATATTTTTAAATAGTATAAATTTTTTTAGAGAATATTCAATAAAAAAATTTATATTGGGAAATGAATGGATTTCACTCTCGGGAAAATTTGGAATATTGCCTTTGTTGGTAGGAACGTTTTGGGTAACCTTCATAGCACTAATTATAGCTGTCCCTTTTGGAATTTTAACAGCACTTTATATAAATGAATATGCCACTAAAAAAATTAGAAAATATCTTAAAATATGTATTGAAACTATGGCGGCTATTCCTTCAGTAGTACTAGGATTTATAGGACTTTCTGTTTTTTCAATACCAATAAAAAGAATTTTTTCATTAAATACAGGGTTAACAGCATTAACTGGAGGAATAGTATTAGCTTTTATGGCAATTCCTACTATTGTAAGTTTTTCAGATGATGCTTTAGAGTCTTTAGATAGCTCTTATAAAGAAGCTTCTTTTGCTCTAGGAGCTAATAAATTAGAAACATTGATAAAAATACTTATACCGGCTGCTTTTCCTGGAATTTTTGCTGGAATAATGTTAGGATTTGGAAGAATTGTAGGAGAAACTATGGCTGTGCTTATGATAACAGGAAATTCACCTATTATGGCTAAAACACCATTATCTCCTGTTAGAGCTCTAACAGCTACAATTGCATCTGAAATGGGAGAAGTTGTTCAAGGAAGTACACATTATTATGCTCTTTTCGCCATTGGACTGGTTCTATTTATAATCAGTTTTGCTACAACAAGTATAGCTGATATTTATGTGCGAAAATCTAGAAAACTAATGGGAAAATAAGGAGGCATTATGAGTATTTTAAAAGGTAAAAGTGGAAAAAATATAGAGTTATTTATAAAAATATCAGGTTTACTTTCAATTTTACCAATTTTTATAATATTGGGTTATATAGGTGTAAAAGGAATTTCAGGGATAAATTGGGAATTTTTAACAGCAGTCCCTAAAAATGGAATGCGTTCTGGAGGAATAGGACCTGCGATTTTAGGAACAATTTATTTAACGTTAGGAACAATTTGTGTTTCAGTTCCATTTGGAGTATTAACAGGAATTTATTTAGTAGAATATGCAAAAGATAACTTATTATCTAGAATAATAAATTTAACAATAATAAATTTATCAGGTATTCCAAGTATAATTTATGGATTATTTGGCATGGCACTCTTTGTACTTTTTTTCGATTTTGGAATTTCTATAATTTCAGGATCTTTGACACTGGGGATAATGTGTCTTCCTGTAATAATAACTTCTACTAGAGAAGCATTATTAGCTATTTCAAAAGATTTAAGGGAAGCTTCCCTAGCTCTAGGTGCAACAAGAATGGAAACTATTTATAAAATTGTAGTTCCTGCAGCTTCCCCAGGAATATTAACAGGAATTATCCTGAGTATATCAAGAGCAGCAGGGGAAACAGCTCCTATTATGTTTACAGCAGTAGCGTTCTATCTTCCATTTTTACCAGAAAGTCCTTGGGATCAAGTAATGGCTTTACCGTACCATCTTTACGTAATATCCACTCAGGTTCCAAATATGCCATCTAAAAATATTTTTGGTACACTTTTAATATTAGTATTTATAAGTGTAGGATTTAATCTAATAGGAGCTTTAATTAGGGATAAATTTAATAAAAGAGTTTAAAAAAATGGAGGAGTATATATGAATATAAGAATAAAAGTTAGAGATTTCAGTTTTTCTTATGGAGAATCAAAAGCATTGGAAAATATTAACATTGATATTTATAAAAATAAAGTAACCGCCTTTATAGGACCATCAGGTTGTGGGAAATCAACATTTTTAAGATCTTTTAACAGAATGAATGATCTAATATCAGATATAAAATATGAAGGTGAAATTCTTTTAGATGGAGAACAAATTTTTAATAATAATTATGATTTAGTGGAACTCAGAAAAAAAATAGGAATGGTATTCCAAAAACCAAATCCATTCCCAAAGTCAATATATGAAAATTTAGTTTATGCTCCAAAATTACATGGGGAAAAAAATAAGGAGAAATTAAATGAAATAGTAGAGTCGTCTCTTAAAGCTGTTGCTCTTTGGGAAGAGGTGAAAGATAAACTTCATAAATCAGCATTAAGTTTATCAGGAGGACAGCAGCAAAGATTATGTATAGCGAGAGCTATATCTGTAAATCCTGAAGTTTTACTTATGGATGAACCAACTTCAGCATTGGATCCCATATCAACTTCAAAAATTGAAGAATTAATAACTACTTTAGCTGAGAAATATACTATTATAATTGTAACGCATAATATGCAACAAGCCTCTAGAATATCTGATTATACAGGTTTTTTTTATAAAGGAATATTGGAGGAGTTTGATAAAACAGAATTAATTTTTACTAATCCTAAAAATAAAAAAACTGAAGATTATATAACAGGAAAATTTGGATAAAAAATTATATTATTATAAAAGAGGTGTAAAATATGAAAAATTTAAAAGAAAGTTTATTTCAAATGGATAAAAATTATTTAGAAATGCTTAAATATCTTAATCGTGCTATTGATTTAAATATAGAAGCTTTAGAAAAAGGAGAATCAGAAGCTACTATTTTAGGTGAAAGTATAGTAACAGAAAATTATTTGAATAATATGGAAGTTAGTATAAAGGAAGAAGCGATAATAATAATTGCAAGATTTCAACCTGCAGCAAAAGATTTAAGAAAGTTAATTATGTATATTGACAGTGTAAGAGTTTTAGAGAGAATGGGAGATTTATTAAAAGGGTGTTTATCAGTAATAAAAAAATTAGAAGAAAAAAAATCTTTAGTAACAATGAGTTTATCTGAAAAAATACTTCCAGTACTTGAGAAAATAAAAATAATTTACGAAACGTATATATCTGCGTTTACTCAGGGTGATGAAACTTTGCTTTATCCTTTGTTATTAAGTGATGAAGAGATAGATAAAATTATTTCATGCAATAATGATTGTATAATAGAAATTATGAAGAGTGATATAGAAATTATTGAGTCAGGTACACTTTTATTATTATTAGATAAAAAATACGAAAGAGTTTCTGATCATGTAAATCATTTAGTAAAAAATTTAATATATATATTAAAAGGTGATAATATAAGAAAAAATGAACTTATTGAAAGATTGGATTAAAAAAAAATAAGATATAAATAGAAAAAATGACATTAATTTTATAATGTCATTTTTTCTATTATATATTTGCAACCTTACATAAAATGTGTTACAATTATTTAAGATTACTTTAGAAAATAATGGTATATTTGCAGTGATACAAAAAAAATGGATAGGTGAAAATTGTGAAAAAAAAATGGAGTTTTTTATTAGGAATTATAATGTTAGGAAATATAAGTTGTACCAATAGTAATATTAATGAGGAAAAAATAATTCATAAAGAAAAGGAAGTAGCAGTTCTTGATGAAAACCAAATAACGACTTTAAAAATACATACCAATGAAATACCTAAAGATATTCCTTTTCTAGAAAAATACAAGGGTGGACATCCAGATTTGCTGGAATATATTTTTATTAGAACTTTAACTGCAAATTTAAGAGATAAACCAGGTACCAATGGTAAAATTTTAGAGAAGATTAATTTTAATGAGAAAGTAAAACTTATTGGAAAAGTTGAAAACAAGGGGACAATATGGTTTAAAGTAGAGAGTCAAAATAAAAATATCGGTTATATATCTGATAGAGTGGCATTAGCTAGAACATTTAGATTTGAAGAATCTTTAAATAAAATAAAAGAAGCAGAAAAATTTATAAATGATTCAGAAAAAAATGGTTATGAACTAGCTATAGTTAATTCATATTCACCAAATCCAAATAATATTCAAAGAGATAGAAGTAAAGATAAAGATAAATATGGAACATTTTATGATCAAAATATTTCAGGATTTAATGAGGGTGAAGAAATATTTATACCTGATAGATCAATATTAGCAATAAAAGAAAAAAAAGGGAATAAGTTAAAAGTGGATGTAGCTTCAATAAAGGAAGATTTAGTTGTAACAAATAGTAGAATTAGAAAAATGGATAAATTAACTAAGAAACCTATTAACAAAGCAATAACAATTGATGTAGAAAATCAAAATATGATAATTTTTGAAAAAATATCTGGGGAATGGACTATAATTTCATATGTATGGAGTAAGACAGGAATGGAAAGTCAAGTTGGATTTGAAACACCCAAAGGGATTTTTTTAGCAGCGGTTTCTAAATATGAAATGCTATATAATAGTGAAATAGGTGAACAACAAGGGCTTGCTAAATATGCAACAAGATTTTCAGGTGGTGGATATATTCATGGAACACCACTAAATTATGAAGAAAATATAAATAAAGAATATTTTTTAGCACAAAAAGAAATGACACTGGGAACTTTAACAGGAACAAGAAAATGTGTGAGAACTTCAGAACCACATGCAAAATTTTTATTTAATTGGATTTTGAATGAAAAACCAAATAAAAATAAAAATGACCAATACATAGAAGAGAATATTTTAGTAATAGCAATTTAAAATAAAAATATAAAAAGGAGTTTAAAAATGAAAAAAATATTTATAGTAGTTGCTATGGTTATAGCGGTAGTAGGGTGTTCATCAAGTAGGGTTAAAGATTTGAATATTAATTCAAAAGATAACTTAGTAATTGAAAACGTTAATTCAGACAGAAGAAAATTAGAGGATATTATTGTATTTAATCAAGATGGAGTAAGTATAAGAAGAGAAGGAAATAATTTGATTCTTTCAATGGATGAGAATGTTCTTTTTGATTTTAATAAATATCAAGTTAAAAATAGAGTGAAAAATAGTTTAAATACTCTTTCTAGAGCATTGGTGGAGAATTCAGATATTAGAATAAAAATTGATGGTTATACAGATAATATAGGGTCTGAGAATACAAATTTAGTTTTATCATTGAAAAGAGCAAAAGCGATAAAAGAATATTTGATAATTAGAGGAGTTACAGGAAATAATATAACTGTGGAAGGATATGGAGAAAGTGATCCAAAAACTTCTAATGAAACGGAAGATGAAAGATCACAAAATAGAAGAGTTGAATTTATAATTTCAAGAGCTTATTAAACTAATTATATAAAAAATGGCGATAAATAATCGTCTTTTTTTATATAAAAAATTTTTTCAGGGAGAAAAATGAAGAGAAATATTGTGAAAAAACAATTTTATGAAAATTTTATAGGTATAGGGTTACCGTTAGTAATACAACAATTTTTATCATCTTCATTAAATTTTATAGATAATTTAATGATAGGAAAATTGGGGACAGAATATATAGCAGCAGTTGGATTTGCTAATCAAACATATAGAGTTCAAGATTTATTTTTATTTGGAGCTTATAGTGGTATGGGAGTTTTTATTTCTCAATATAATGGAAAAAAAGATTTTAAAACAATAAAACAAATATTGGGTGGAATGATGATAGTTGGTTTTATACTGTCTTTTTTATTTACTATTATGGGATTATTTTTTTCAAATGAAATAATTTTAATTTTTACAAAAGATAAAAGAGTTTTAGAAATAGGATCTATTTATTTAAAATTATCATCTTTTTCATATATTATTTCTGCATTTGCATTTGCAATTAGTTTTGCTCTTAGGTCCATTGGGAAAACAAAATTACCCATGGTGGCATCGGCAATAGGAATAATAATGAATACAATTTTAAATTATTTGCTTATCTATGGAAATTATGGTTTTCCAAGGTTAGAAGAGAGAGGAGCAGCTATTGCAACTGTAATAGCCAGAGTTATACAATTTATAATAATTATTTATTTAGTATGTATATATGATTATGGATTAAAAGATAGATTTAGGAAATATTTAGGAATTTCTTTAAATTTAGTTAGAGAAATAATAAAAGTATCTATTCCTATTTTTATGACAGAAGCTTTTTGGATATTGGGAACAATAACACTTACCGTTGCATATTCTAAATTGGGTACAAATGAAGCAGCGGCAATTCAAATTGCTGATATTATATTTTCTATTGCAGGAATAATTTTTATGGGGATTTCTAATGCAACATCGGTTATAATTGGAAAAAGTATAGGTAGTGGAAAGAAGAAACTAGCAGCTATTTATTCTTCTAAGGCATTGAAATTAGCAGTTGTTTTTTCTATTTTTACAGTTATAGTTATACAGTTAGCAGCGGATCCTATACTAAAACTGTATAATTTAAATGAAAATATTTTTGAAATGGTCTTATTAACAATGAGGGTATTTGGATTTGCTATGTTTTTTAAATTAATAAATTGGACTTTATTGGTTGGGATTTTAAGAGCTGGAGGAGATACTAAAATCGCTTTTTTTCTAGATGTGGCAACTTTATATATATTTGCAATACCCATGGCATTTATTTGTGTATATTTTAGAGTTCCAGTATATATAACTGTTGCAGTTGTAAATATTGAAGAAGTTATAAAATTATTTTTTGCATTGAAAAGATATAAATCTATGAAGTGGTTGAAAGATATAACTGTATAATTTTAAAATAACAATAGTTATTATATGGTTACTAACTTTAATTAAGAGAAAATAAGGAGTTTATAAGTTTTAGCAATACAAATAATATACGAAATAAATATTTCTTTACTCAACTATGTATTTATGATATAATGTTTAAACGTAAATTTTTTAGTAAATATTATTATTGTTAATAGGGGGGGCATTATGGATGAGAAAAAAAGAGATAACTGGGGTTCCAGCGTAGGTTTTATATTAGCTGCTGCAGGCTCAGCAATAGGATTGGGTAATTTATGGAAATTTCCATATTTAGTTGGTAAAAATGGTGGAGGAGCTTTTGTCTTAGTTTATTTAATATTGTTATTAGTCGTAGGTTTTTCTATAACTCTTGCTGAAATAGCTGTGGGAAGAAAGGGTAAATCTGATGCTTATGGAGCATATGAGAATATAAAGAAAGGATGGGGAGGAGCAGGTTTTTTAGGAATACTTACTTCTTTTCTAATTTCTTCTTATTATTTTGTAATTGTTGGTTGGGTATTAAAATATTTAGTTCAATTTGCTTTGGTAGGAATTCCACATGATTCAGGACAATTTTTTCAAGGCTTTATATCTTCAGGGGCTGAATCTATTGGTTATAGTGTAGTTGGTCTTATAATTGCAGGAGTCATAGTTATAAAAGGAGTTTCTTCTGGAATAGAAAAAGCAAGTAAAATTATGATGCCTTTACTATTTATACTTATGGTTATTGTTGCTATAAGAGCCGTTACTCTTCCAGGAGCTATGAAAGGTGTAGAATTCTTTTTGAAACCTAATTTTTCAAAAATAACAGGTTCGGTAGTCTTAGCAGCATTGGGACAAGTGTTTTTTTCACTTAGTTTAGGTATGGGGATTATGATAACTTATGGAAGTTATTTACCTAAAGATTCAAATTTAATAAAAAGTTCATGTATGATACCAATTTTAGATACATTTATTGCATTGTTAGCTGGTTTTATTGTTTTACCTGCAGTTTTTGCTTTTGGATTTGAACCAACAGCTGGTCCTGGTTTGATTTTTATAACTTTACCTAAGGTATTTGAAGCTATGGTATTTGGAAGATTTTTTGGTTTTATTTTCTTTTTATTGGTTTTCTTTGCAGCTACCACAACAACAATTTCACTTTTAGAAGTTTCCATATCTTTTGTAATTGATCAATTTAAAATAAAAAGACAGTATGCAACAGTAGGAATTATGGGTATTTTGGCAATTGTTTTTATTCCAAACGCTCTATCTTTCAGTACTTTAGAAAATGTAAAAATTTTCTTCGGATTAAATTTCTTTGATTTTTTGGGATATATGACAGATAACTTATTTTTACCAATAGGAGGATTATTACTTTGTATTTTTGTTGGTTATGTTTGGAAAAAAGATGATGTTATAAAAGAAATAACAAGTGAAGGAAAAGTAAAGTTTTCATTGTTAGATATTTGGTTTTTTGGAATTAGATATATCGCACCAATTATATTAGTTATCATTTTATTACAAGCTACTTGAGTTTTAAAAATATAAATATTATTATAGAAAGATGAAATCCATAAAATAAATTCTTCGTAAATAAGAGTTTATATTATGGATTTTTATTTTTTTACATTATATTTATTACAAAAGAGTAGACATTTCAAAATAAAAGTTATATACTTTTAGGGAATAAAAATATATAATTTTGCAATAAAATAACATATTATAATAAATTTATAAACTAAATTTATTAATGGAGGAATTATGGAAATTTTAGAATTAAAAAAAGATATTTATTGGTTAGGAAGTTTAGATCCAAATTTAAAAGTATTTGATATTATAATGGAGACTGAATTTGGAACAACATATAATTCTTATTTGGTAAAAGGTAGTGAAAAAATAGCAATATTTGAAACCGTTAAAGAAAAATGTTTTGATGAATATTTAAAAAAATTAGAAAGCATAATGGATGTAACTCAACTTGATTATATAGTAGTAAATCACACTGAACCAGATCATGCGGGTTCTATATCGAAATTACTTAAATATGCACCACAAGCTAAAATAGTAGCTTCAGAAAGAGCCGTAGAATTTTTAAAAGATATTATGAATGAGGAGTTTGAATATATAATAGTAGATTCTAATAGCGAGCTTTCTTTAGGGGATAAAACACTACAATTTTATTCTGTTCCTTTTTTACATTGGCCAGATACAATTTATACATATATAAAAGAAGAAAAACTTTTAATCACTTGTGATTCCTTTGGTTCTCATTACAGTTTTGATGAAATTCTTTATTCTAAAATTTCTGAAGAGAAGATGAAAGATTATAATAAAGCTTTAAGATATTATTACATGGCAATTTTTAGTCCATTTAAACCTTATGTAATTGAAGCATTGGATAAAATAAAAGATATTTATAGTGATATAGAAATGGTTCTTCCAGGACATGGTCCTGTTCTTGATAAAAATCCTCAAAAAATTATGGAGATTTATAGAGAATGGTCAAAACCAGTTGAAAATAATAATAAAAATATGATTGTAATACCCTATGTTGCAGCTTATGGTTATACAGAAGAGTTGGCACTTGAAATAGAAAAGGGAATAAAACAATATTCAGAAGATATAGAAGTTGTTAAATTCAATATAAATATTGCTAATTTTGGAGCATTAAAATTTGAAATATTAAGATATATGAGTACAGCTACAGGAATTTTATTTGGAACATCAACTATAAATGGAGATGCAATATCTCTTATATCAGAGTTAGCTATGAGTATGGACCCTATTAGTTATGCAGGAAGATATGCTTCTTCATTTGGATCATATGGATGGAGTGGTGAAGGTGTAGACAATATTATAGATAGACTGGATCAGCTTAGAATGAATGTTTTAGATGGTTATAAAATAAAGTTTAAGCCTAATGAAGAAAAATTAAATGGAGCTTTTGAATTTGGTTATACATTTGCTAAACAGATGGTTGAAAAGTTATCTCCTACTAGAATTAATCATAAATATGATGAATTTGAAAATGAAGAAGGTTTTAAATACTGGAAATGTACAGTCTGTGGTGAAATTTATGAAGGGTTATTACCACCAAATATATGTCCAGCTTGTGGGGTAGGAAGAGAGTATTTCATAGGTGTAGAGAAAGAAAATTATAATTTATCAAATTCTAAGGAAACAATAATAATAATAGGTGGTGGAGTAGCAGGATTAACAGCTGCAGAGTCAGCAAGAAAAAGGTCTATAACTGCTAAAATTTCAATTATAGAAGCAGAAAAATCTTTACCTTATTATAGAACAATGCTATCTGATTATTTATATAAAACAATGACAGATAAAGAACTATACTTAAAACCATTATCTTGGTTTGAAGAAAATAACATAAATCTATATATTGGAACAGGAGTTCAATCTATAGATTTTGAAAATAAGATAGTACATATGTTAGATGGAGAAGAGCTTATTTATGATAAATTAATTTTAGCCAATGGAGCTAGTTGTAATAATCCTAAAGTTAAGAATTCTAATCTAGGTGGAATTTTTACAATGAGAAGTAAACATGATGCAGAAGCTATAAAAGAATATGCTAAAAATTGTAAAAGTGCAGTTATCGTAGGAGGTGGAGTTCTAGGATTAGAATCTGCTTGTGCAATGAAAGAATTAGGATTAGAGGTTACCATAGTAGAGATGATGCAAAGATTTTTACCTAGACAATTAGATAAATGTGGGTCTAGAATGCTAGAAAATAATATGTTATCACAGGGTTATAAGCTTTATAAGAATACAATTGTTATGTCTTATGAAGGTGAACACTGTGTAAATAAAGTTATTTTGGATAAAGAAAGAGAAGTTAAGTGTGAGTTAGTGATTATAAGTGCAGGAATAACACCAAATAAGATTCTTTTTGAAAATAAAGGAATGAATATGAATAGAGGTGTAGTTGTAAATGAAAACATGGAAACTTCAATTTCAGGTGTTTATGCTTGTGGAGATATAGCTGAATATAATGGAAAAGTTATGGGTCTTTGGGATGTTTCTTTAGAACAAGGAAAAGTTGCTGGCGCTAATGCTGTTGGAGATTTAATTATCTATGAAGAAAAAATTCAACCTTTAATCTTTGAAGGGATGGGAACAAATATTGTCTCTCTTGGTAATGTAAATGATGAGATTGAAGAAGGAGATATATTAGAAGATATAAATGTTTCTACTTGTGACTATAAAAAGTTATATTTTAAATCTGGATTATTAGAGGGTGGAATTTTAATGGGTGATACCTCTAAAGGTGGAGTACTAATAAAAGGAATAAGAACTGGTATGCAGAAAAAAGATATATTGAAAAAAATATATGGTTAGAAAAATATAAATAAAAAAGAAGTTTCAGTTCCATAATTATGGTCTGAAACTTCTTTTTTTATAATGTTTCAATAAGTAAAAGTAATTGTTCTTTTAAAGTTTTTTTTCCTAAATTATTATAAACAATTGCCTCATAAGGAGTACCATCATGAAGAATCCTTTTTTCTGTAAAAATACCAAATGAAGAAGATTCCTTACCAACAACAGTAAATTTATTTTGACTTTCTAAGAGTTTTTGATTCTTTAAAAAATTATTAAATTGAGTTGGTGTAATAGTACTGATTCCTATATTTTGTAATATTGGATTAATTGGATTTAAAAATTGTGAAATAGTAATATTGTTAGGTGAAAAATTAACTTTAGACAAAGCTTTAGTGCAAAGTTTAAGTTTATTTCCAATATTAAGTTGACCCTTTTCAAAACGTTCTCTTAATTCCAATTTACTTTTAATATAAGAATTATATCTTGTCTGAATATATTTCTGCTCTTTTTTATTTAAAGCTCTTTCATTAAAAAATTTAATTAAGTTATCATTTTTAGAACGATACATATTATCTACAATATCAAAAAGAACTTCTACATCGTACATAGAGCTATGAAGATTTTCTTTATCGATAGTAATACCATAAAATGTAGCTAAATCTGAAAGCTTATTATATTTTCCAATGTTAATTTTCATAGCTTCTAAAAAAGTACAAAAAAATACTGGAGTTTCAAAAGTGACAAATTCACGATCAAAAGAAAAATTGTGTGCTACAAAATGATCGGCGTCTCCACAAAATTCTATGAAACTATCTGAATCATCTGCATAATATTTAGGGTAGTTACACATATCTCTAAATTCAGTTATTCTTTCAGTTGTTAAGTGATTAATATCAATAGCAACTTTATTTTCAGCTTCACCAGGTGTTCTATAATAAAAACGATTAAATCTGTCTATTTCTTCAATACTATTCTCTAGAACTCTAGCTTTAATAGCGGAAAGTGAAAGTACAGAAGTACCTGTAAAACCATTTGTTTCAAAATCAAAAATAATAATTTCTTTTTCTTGCATTTAAATTCCCTTCGTAACAATTTTTATTTAAATTAAATCTAATTAATTTATTTATTCTAACATATAATAATGCCATAATAAATGTAAAAAGTCAACTATAACTATAAATCTATATTAAAATTTATCTTTTAAGCTTGACATTAGGCTCGCTAGGAAGAGCAAATCTAGGAATATATTTATCAAAGCCGGTAATTGTTAAAATAAGCATACTAGATACAGCTATCATTGCAATAAAATTATACTTGATAATATCCAAAGCTACAAATTTATGTAATGGATAGACTGCAGAAGCAATACCAATATAAAATCCTATATATACGTGCCATGGAATAAGCTGAGATCCAAAAACACCCATGGCATCTCCAAATGTTGCATTTCTAAGACGTAATGTATATAAATCTTCTGGAGATCCCTCTACATTTTTATCAACTAATTCTTTAAGTATAGGCCCGATAGTTACAATTTGTGCCATTTCATCAGCAAGAGCAGCATTTCCTAAGATACACATAAGTGCATTGCAAAACATTAATTGTCTAACATTTTTAACCATTTTAACAATAAAAATTGATAATGGTTTAAAAGCATCCATAATTCTCATAATTCCACCAAATGCCCCAATCCACATCATCATAACAATTACCCATGATCCAGCAGAAGCAAAACCATTGGATATTAAAGCTAAGAAAGCTGAAGGACTTTCAACAGTTCCAGCAATAGTTCCAAAACCAAATGCACTGAATATTCCTATGAAGAGACAAATAAAAGTAGAAAGACCACTAAAAGCTGCTATTAAAACAAGAACTAAAGGTGTTACCATATAGACAGGAACACCTGTTTTAACTTGGTTTAAAAGAGTAACTGCAGCTGGTCTCTCTTCTGCAAGCTTAGTCCAAACATCAGACGGGATTTGTTCAATGGCTGCACTAGCATTTCCAACTTGATCAGGAAGTCCCATTGTTTGACCTGCAATATAGAAAGAAATAACTCCTAAAAGCAAAACTAACCCAGACCAAACACCTTGATGCCGAATTCTTTTAATAACTTCAACATTTTGAATTCCAGAACTTACAACAGTGGTATCAGATATAAGTCCTATATTATCACCAAAACATGAACCACCTGCAATAGCAGCTGTGGTTAATAATATATCCCCACCTACAATATGATTTAACCATAAAAAAATTGGAGCACAGGCAGCAAAAGTTCCCCAGCTTGTTCCAGTTGCAATGGATAGAATTGAAGTTACAATAATTCCAACCACAGCAATAGTTTTTCCTGTTATTCCAACATTTAATGAGATATTGATAATAGAAGCTCCTACACCAGTTGACATAAATGTTTCTGCCATGGCGTATGCTACCATTAGGATAAAAAACACTACTTGCATCTCTTTAACATTTGCAACAGCTGCATCCATAATTTTCTGAAATTTTATTTTTTCTAAAATCATAGCAACAATAGCAGCGTATATAGTAGCTAAAGGTGCAGCAAGTAAAGCATCCATTCCACTTATCATAAGACCAGCTAAGACAAATACTGGACTTAATTTAACTAATTCAATAAAATTCATAAATCCTCCCAATATATTAGTTTGTATATAGTTTATAAAAATAACTATATACAAATAATATACGTATTGTTCTATAAAGTCAATTATTTTGTATTTATTTAACATTTTTATTTAATATGAATTAAATATATTTAATGAATATTTTTATTAAAGAAAAACATTGACAAAACAAAGAATAAGATTTATTATTAAGTTACAAAATGTTTTATAAAAGAATATTAAGGATAATAGAGGTGCATTTAATGTGGTAGCTGAAGGGAAGTTTCATCTTCAGTGAAGGACATAATTGCCGAAAGAAATTTTTTCTTGGGTTCTATAGACAATCTATAGAAACTGTCATAACTTAAAATTATGGTTATGGAGAGCTATTTATTCAAATATATTTATGTAGGAATTAAAATATAATCCTGCTAGATATTTGAGTACATATAGAATTTCTAGGTGGGTTAATTATGTTTTACTAAATTTAGATGCTTTTTTTATTGTAATTTATTTTAGAGGAGGAAAAATGAAATCAACAATTAGATTAAGGATGAGTTCTCATGATGCACATTATGGTGGAAATCTTGTGGATGGAGCAAAAATGTTAGCATTATTTGGTGATGTAGCAACAGAATTATTAATACAATTAGATGGAGATGAAGGATTATTTAGAGCATATGATAAAGTAGATTTTTTAGCTCCAGTTTATGCTGGAGATTATATAGAAGCGACAGGTGAGATTATAGAAATAGGGAATACTTCAAGAAAAATGAAGTTTGAAGCAAGAAAAGTAATAGTTCCTAGACCAGATATTTCAGATTCAGCAGCAGAGGTATTAGAAACACCAATAGTTGTATGTAGAGCAACTGGAACATGTGTAACTCCTAAAGATAAACAAAGATTAATAAAATAAAATTAATAAACTTTAATTTTAAAAGGAGATTAAAAATGGAAAAATTAATTATAACAGCTGCTATTTCTGGAGCTGAAGTAACAAAAGAAAATAATAAAGCTGTTCCTTATACCGTAGAAGAAATTGCTAGAGAGGCAGAATTAGCTTATAAAGCTGGAGCTAGTATAATTCATTTACATGCAAGAGAAGATAATGGGCAATCTACACAGGATAAATTAAGATATGAAGCATGTATAAAAGCAATAAAAGAGCGATGTCCTGATATTATAATACAACCTTCAACAGGTGGAGCAGTAGGGATGTCAACTAAAGAAAGACTTCAACCAACAGAATTATTTCCAGAAATGGCTACATTGGATTGTGGAACTTTAAATTTTGGTGGGGATGAAGTTTTTGAAAATACTGAAAATATGATAAAAGAATTTGGAAAACAAATGATTGAAAAAAATATAAAGCCAGAACTTGAATGTTTTGATAAAAGTATGATAGAAATGGCAATTAGATTAGAAAAAAAGGGATTTATAAAGTCACCTATGCATTTTAGTTTTGTAATGGGAGTGAATGGTGGTATAGGTGGAGATTTAAGAGATTTTATATTTTTGAGAGGAAGTATACCAAGAGATGCTACATATACCGTTGCAGGAATAGGTCGTCATGAATTTAATTTAGCAACTGCAGCAATAATTGATGGTGGTCATGTAAGGGTAGGATTTGAGGATAATATCTATATATCCAAAGGTAGATTAGCAGAATCTAACGGTGAATTAGTTGAAAAAGTAGTAAGAATAGCAAAAGAACTTGGAAGAGAGATAGCTACTCCAAATGAGGCAAGACAAATATTAGGATTAGGGGGAAATAAATAATGAAAAAAGGATGTAAATTTGGAACACATAGAGTAATAGAACCATTAGGAGTATTACCACAACCAGCAAAAAAAATTAGTAATGATATGAATATATATTCTAATGAAATATTAGTAAATGTTTCTGCACTTAATATTGACTCAGCATCTTTTACACAAATAGAAGAGGGAGCTAATCATGATATTGAAAAAATAAAAGCAAAAATTATGGAGATAGTTTCTGAAAAAGGAAAAATGCAAAATCCAGTAACTGGTTCGGGTGGAATGTTAATAGGAACAATAGCACAAATAGGATGCGACCTAGAAGGTAAAATTGACCTTAAAGTAGGAGATAAAATTGCTACTTTGGTTTCCTTATCACTAACACCACTAAAAATAGAAAAGATTTTAGATATAAAACCTGATATAGATAGAGTTGAAATTATAGGGCAAGCAATTTTATTTGAATCAGGAATATATGCTAAATTACCTACAGATATGGAAGAAACTTTGGCACTTGCAGCATTAGATGTGGCTGGAGCTCCAGCACAAACTGCAAAACTTGTAAAACCTGGGGATAAGGTTTTAATACTAGGTGCAGCTGGGAAATCAGGACTAATGTGTTCTTATGAAGCTCTTAAAAGAGTAGGACCTACAGGTATGGTAATTGGATTAGTAAGATCAGAAGAGGAATTAGCACTTCTTAAAAGATTAAATTCTAAAATAATAGGAATTGTAGGAGATGCTAAAAAACCAGTAGAAACTTTAAATTCAGTACTTGAAATAACTGGCGGTCAGGAAGTGGATGTATCTATAAATGTGGTAAATGTTAATGATACAGAGATGACAGCTATTTTACCAGTAAGGGATAATGGAACAGTTTACTTTTTCTCCATGGCTACATCTTTTACAAAAGCAGCTTTAGGTGCTGAAGGTGTAGGTAAAGATGTGAATATGATAGTTGGAAATGGATATACAAAGGACCATGCAGAGATAACTTTAGAAGAGCTAAGAGAAAATATTGTACTTAGAAAAATATTTGAAGAGTTATATGTTTAATTTTATTTTATTTTAATTTTAATTAAATGGAGGGGTTAAAATGAATTTAAAAAATAGAAGAAAAGAGATGTTTCCAATGGTAACCGATGAGCAATGGAATGATTGGAAATGGCAATTGAAAAATAGAATTGAAACTTTAGAAGAATTAAAAAAATATATTGATTTAACACCTGAAGAAGAAAAAGGAGTAGCAGATACTTTAGAAACACTTAGAATGTCAATAACTCCATACTATTTATCTTTAATAGATCCTGAAAATCCTAATTGTCCTATTAGAAAACAGGCTATTTCTACTTCTGATGAGCTTCATAGAGCAGATGCAGACTTATTAGATCCATTGCATGAAGATGCAGATTCTCCAGTTCCAGGATTAACTCATAGATATCCAGATAGAGTTTTACTGCTTGTAACAGATATGTGTTCAATGTATTGTAGACATTGTACAAGAAGAAGATTTGCTGGACAAAAAGATGGTGCTTTACCTATGGAAAGTATAGAAAAAGCTATAGAATATATAGCAAAGACACCACAAGTTAGAGATGTTTTACTATCAGGTGGAGATGCTCTTCTTATCTCTGATGCTAACCTAGAGCATATTTTTAAAAAATTAAGAGAGATTCCACATGTAGAAATAATAAGAATAGGATCACGAACACCAGTTGTTCTTCCTCAAAGAATAACTCCAGAATTAGTTACTATGATGGGGAAATATCATCCTATATGGTTAAATACTCATTTTAATCATCCAGATGAGGTAACTCCAGAGAGTAAATTAGCCTGTGAAAGATTAGCTAATGCAGGAGTCCCAGTGGGGAACCAATCGGTTCTTCTAAGAGGGATAAATGATTGTGTCCATGTAATGAAAGAGTTAGTACATGAAATAACAAGAATAAGAGTAAGACCTTATTATATTTATCAATGTGACTTATCTCTTGGTTTAGAGCATTTTAGAACAACTGTTTCAAAAGGAATTGAGATAATAGAAGGATTAAGAGGTCATACTTCAGGGTTCTGTGTTCCTACATTTGTAGTAGATGCTCCAGGTGGAGGCGGAAAGATACCTGTAATGCCAAATTATGTAATTTCTCAAAGTCCAAAAAGAGTAGTTTTGAGAAATTTTGAAGGTGTTATTACAACTTATACAGAGCCAACACCTTATATAGATAAATGTGAATGTAAACACTGTAAAGAAGATAGAGCAAATAGTGGAGTATCAGGATTACTAAGTGGTCATGGATTAGCTTTAGAACCTTCTAATTTAGCTAGACATGAAAGAAATAAGCATTAAAATATATAATAAAAGGATGAAAAGATGTCTAAAATCTATAATTTAATAAGTAGTTATAAAAGAATATCAATTATAGGTATGGAAAAAAATGTAGGAAAGACAACTGTTTTGAATAAAATAATTTCTAAAGTAAGAGCTAAAAAGATTTTAGCTCTTACTTCTATAGGAAGAGATGGTGAAGAACAAGATTTAGTAACAAATACTTCCAAACCGAGAATTTATATTTATAGAGGAACAATAATTGCCACAGCAAAACAATGTTTAAATTTATGTGATATAACAAAAGAAATACTATATATTACAAATTTTTCAACTCCCATGGGAAATATTATTATAGTGAAAGCTTTAAGTGATGGTTATGTAGATATTGCTGGGCCATCTTTTAATAGTCAAATTATTAAAGTAGTTGAAATAATGGAGAAATTTGGAGCAGAATTAACAATTATAGATGGTGCTTTGGGAAGAAAAGGGAGTGCTGCAAGTTCTGTATGTGACGGGACAATATTAGTAACAGGTGCTTCGTATTCTACTGATATGAATCAAGTGATTGAAAGTACTGTGAATGCAGTGTCATTATTAAAAATACCTGTATATAATGGAGAAAAGAATTTAAAAAAAATTATAGAAAATACAGAAAATTATAGAGCTATATTTTTTTATAAAGATGGAACTTTTGAAAAGATAAAAGAACCAATATTTTTGGAAACTTCAGAAAAATTAAAAACATATTTACAAAAAGAAGTGGACTCAATTTTGATAAAAGGAGCAATAACAGATAAATTCATAGAGGTATTTATAAAGAATAGAAATTATTATAAAGGATTGGAAATTATTGCAATGGATGGTACAAAGTTTTTTTTGACTTCTTTAAATTATAAAAAAGCAAAACTTTCAGAAATAGAATTTAAAGTAGTAAATAAAATAAAATTGATTTTTGTAGCATGTAATCCCATAGCACCTACTGGATATAGTTTTAAAAAATTAGAATTTAAAAATTCCCTTAATGAAAAATTAGATTATCCAGTACTAGACATGATGGATGAGGAGTGATTACTGTGAGATTTATAGATGAGATAAGTTTAGAAAGATTAAAAATAAAAAATCTTCTCAATAGAATTGAACCTTATTCTCCTTATGGAAGAGAAAAATTAAAGAAATTACTTCCTTTTACTCAAGAAAATTCGGATAAATTAGAAAAAGAATTTGAAGTTATGGAATATTTTTTTAATTTTTATAAAATTCATCCAGAAGTTATGAAGAGAATAGTTGGTATTATTCATAGATTAAAAGATATAAAATATATAGTTAGAAATGTAATGGATTATAAAAATAATATATTAGAGGATACAGATTTTTTTGAAATAAAAATTCAAGCTATAATAATGGAAGAGTTGTATGGAGTATTGAAAAATTTACCTGAAGAGTTAGGAAGTTTTAATCTAAATTCAGTTACTGAAATTATTGATATTTTAGATCCACAAAAAGATAGAATCCCAACATTTTATATCTATAATTATTATTCTAAAAAATTATCTGGGATAAGGGAAAAAAAAGATTTTTTAGAAAAGAAAATTTATGAAAATGAAAATTTAAATGAAGTGGAAGAATTAAAAGAAAAAAGATTAGTTTGTGTATTGGATGAAGAGAAAGAAGAGTTAGAAGTTAGGAAAATATTACAACTAAAAATACAAAAACATATAGTAGATTTTAATGAAAATATAGAAATAATAGGAAAACTTGATTTTATATTAAGTAAAGTAGAATTTGCAAAAAAATATGGGGGAGTAAGACCTAAGATATCAAAAAATTATGAAGTTTCTGTAACAGGTTTAATAAATTTAGAATTAAAAGAATTATTAGAGTTAAAGGGACAAAATTTTACATCAATAGATATTGAATTAAAATGTGGAACAACACTTATAACTGGAGCAAATATGGGGGGAAAAAGTGTTGCTTTAAAAACTATTACAGAGAATTTAATGCTCTTTCATTTAGGAATTTTCCCTATATGTAAAAAGGCAAGTTTTCCAATTGTTGATTATATTTTCTTTGTATCTGATGATATGCAAAATTTATCTAAAGGGTTGAGTACGTTTGGAGCAGAAGTTATGAAATTAAAAGAAATTTCTATATTTTTAAAGCAAGGAAAAGGGTTTATAGTCTTTGATGAATTTGCAAGAGGAACAAATCCTGAAGAAGGAAAAAAATTCGCTAAATCTTTAGCTGAATTTTTAAATAGGAAATCTAGTATTTCTCTTTTAACGACACATTTTGATGGAATATGTAATAAAAATATGAGTCATTATCAAGTAATAGGACTAAAAAATATAAATTTTGAAAAATTAAAAAAAGTAATGTTTTTAAATAAAAATTCTATGAATATTTTACAAGATTATATGGATTATAGATTAGAAAAAACAGAAGATTATAGCGTTCCTAAATACGCATTAAATATAGCTACTCTTTTGGGAATGGAAGAAGAATTTTCAAAAATTTTACAACAAGAATATAAGGGGGATTTAAGATGAAAGGAAAGTTAAACTTAGATTGGAATCTTGTAGATGAAGCACGTGATTCTGCATCAAAAATAGCTGAAAATGCACAGGAATATATTGATAAACATAGTACCGTAACAGTTGAAAGAACAATTTGTAGACTTTTAGGAATAGATGGAATAGATGAATTTGAAGTTCCCCTTCCCAATGTTGTTGTAGATTTTATAAAAGAAAATGGAAATATAAGTATAGGTATAGCTAAGTATATAGGAAATGCTATGGTTGAAACAAAACTATCACCTCAAGAAATAGCAATAAAAATATCAGAAAAAAAATTAGATATTACAAAAATTCCATGGCATGATGATTTTGAAATAAAAATGGAAATAGAAAAAATAGCCAAGAAAACAGTGGAAAAAATAAAAAATAACAGAGAAAAAAGAGAAGGTTATCTAGAAAAATATGGAGAAAAACAAGGTCCATACCTATATTTAATAGTTGCTACGGGGAATATATTTGAAGATATAACTCAAGCAGTAGCAGCTGCTAGACAAGGTGCAGATGTAATAGCAGTAATTAGAACAACAGGACAGTCTCTTTTAGACTATGTTCCATACGGAGCAACTACAGAAGGATTTGGAGGTACTGTTGCAACTCAAGAAAATTTTAGAATTATGAGAAAAGCTTTAGATGAAGTAGGAGAAGAATTAGGAAGATACATAAGATTATGTAACTATTGTTCAGGATTATGTATGCCTGAAATAGCTGCTATGGGTGCTCTTGAAAGAT
>CAMTJB010000002.1 GCA_947072715.1 uncultured Fusobacteriaceae bacterium
AAATCTATTCCGTGAGTTATTGTATCAATTATATACTCTAAAGACTCTCTTACTGGGAGTCCTAAAGCAGTAAGAGAGTCTTTAGAGTATATAATTGATACAATAACTCACGGAATAGATTTGATTATAAAAGGTTCTCAGGATTGTGCTAGAAAGTAAATAGTATTAAGGGTAAAAAAGGTAAATATTATAAGTTTGGTTAATTAACTATAAAAGAGGTGGATATGAAAGATAAGTTTGGAAGAGAAATTGATTACTTGAGAATATCTTTGACAGAGAAGTGCAACATTAGATGTCTATATTGTATGCCTGACTGGAAAGAAAAAATATCCGAAGAAAAATCTGCATGTGGTGCAAAGCATGAGGAATTATCAAAAGATGAGATACTTCAAATTGTTGAAATTTTCTCAAAAATAGGGATAAAAAAAATAAGATTGACTGGTGGAGAACCATTACTAAGAAGAGATTTATTAAATATAATAGGTGGAATATCAATAATACCTAATATAGAAGAGGTATGTCTGACAACTAATGGGTTGGAACTAGAAAATAAAATAGAAGATTTAAAGAAAGCTGGGTTAAATAGAATAAACATAAGTTTAGATACATTAGATCCAGATGAGTATAGAACATTAACAAGAGGTGGAGACGTAAAGAAAGTATTAACTGCCATAGATAAATGTTTAAGTTTAGATATACCAGTGAAGGTTAATGCTGTAATTACAAATATTCAAAGTGAAGAGTCTGTTCAAAATTTAGCAGAGTTAAGTGTTAATAAGAAAATAGATGTTAGATTTATAGAGATTATGCCTATTGGTTTTGGAAAAGGATTAAAAGGATTTACAGGTGAAGAGATAGTGAAGATTCTTATGAAAAAATATGAACTTAAAAATCTTTACACTTTTGAGGGAACTAGTAACTATTATAAGATTGAGGGAGCTTATGGACGTATTGGTTTTATAAATCCTATAAGTGAATGTTTTTGTGGAAGTTGTAATAGGGTTAGAATAACTTCAACAATGGAATTAAAGACTTGTTTAAGTTCAGAAGAGTCATTAAACTTAAAAGAAGTAATGAAAAGAGATATATCTTTAGAAGAGAAAAAAGAAATAATATTATCTGCTCTATATAATAGAAATGAAAAAAATATTTTTGATAGTGAAAAATCAGAGAAGAAGAGGATGAATCAAATCGGGGGGTAGTTTCAGTTATGATGAATAGGGAGTTTTTAAGTTTAATAGAGCCATTATCAAATATTTTAGGGGTTGATTTGGATTTAGTTGATACATCAGGGATAAGATTAGCAGCAACAGGGATATATAAAAATAAGATAGGAAAGAAGATATCAGAATTTATTTATGAGAAAGCTATAACAGATAAAGAGATGGTAATAATAGAAAATCCTACAAACAATAAAGAGTGTAGAGGTTGTTTCAATGCCAGTCAATGTATGAAAAAAATAATTATAGCTGTACCTATTTTTATAAAAAAAGAAGTTATAGGTGTATTGGGTATTTTAAGTTTTAATGAGAAAAAAAGAGATGAAATACTTGATAATATAGATAATTACACTAATTTTTTAAATAGTTTTAGTAAAACAATTGGAACTAAAATATTTCAAGATAATTATTTTGATCTTTATCATGAATTGTTTTTAAAAATGTCGAAGGCTGTAATTATTTTAAATGAAAAAGGATTAGTGTTAGATTATAACAGAGCAGCTCATGTTGCTTTTCAAAATGTAAAAGATTTAGTAGGAAAAAAAGTTACAATGAATACTATAGGGCAGGATAAATATGAATTAACTGTATCAAATGTATGTGTGGATATTGAAGGTGCTGTTTATGGAGCTGATAACGGAAGAAGCTATATCATATTTAAAAATGTAGATAGAAAAAAATATTCAAAATTAACAGATGGTTTATTACTTGGTAAATCTAAAGTTATTTTAGAACTAAATAGCAAAATTCAAAAGATTTCTACTCTTAATCATCCTGTAATTATAAAAGGTGATATGGGAACTGACAAAACTATGATTGCAAAATTAATTCACAATATATCTGATAGAAGTAAGGAAAGATATGTGAGTATTAACTGTAGAGATGAAAGTGAAGATAAGTTAGAAGAGAAAATTTTTGGAAATGATATAAATAAAAGTTTACATGTTGGACTTCTTGAAAGTGTTGATGGAGGAAGCTTATTTATAGACGAAATTGAGTACTTACCAATAAAATTACAAAAGAAATTATTATACTTTATAAAAAGCTCAAAAATAAATCCTACAAATAGTGAAAAGGAATTAGTGCTAGATGTTAGAATAATAGTAGCGACTAGAATAAATCTTTTAGATGAAGTTAAAAATAATAACTTTTTAGAAAATTTATATTATGAACTAAACTCTAATGTTGTTGAAGTTCCAAGTTTAAGATATAGAAAAGATGATATGGAAGATATAATTCAGTATTTAATTGAGAAGCATGCAGAGTTACAAGATAAGAATATTATTGGAGTAAGTGAAAAAGCAAAGAAAACTCTTGTTGAAAATGAATGGCCAGGAAACTGGAAAGAGTTAGAATCAACTATAAAAATAGTTGTTGAATCTACAAAAAATAATGGGATAATTGAATTTGAAAGTATTCCAGAAAAAATTAGGTTTAGAGACGATTATTATGATAAGAAAAATAGAAAAATCAGAAAAATAACTGAAATTGAAAGAGAAGAGATAATAGCTGCTCTAATACAATATGGAGTAGAAACTGAAGGAAAGCAAAAAGCTGCAAAAAAATTAGGAATAGGAATAGCAACTTTATATAGAAAAATGGAAAATTATCAAATAGATAAAAAAGATTTAGATAAGATAAAAAACTCTTTGTAATAAAGAGTTTTTTTGTTATAAAAAAATAAAATACTCATCTATCAAAATAATAAAAAAAGACTTTAAATGGCCACGCTAAAAATAAATGTTTAATAAAAACACTTTAAGTACCGAAAAAGGGAATTGTTACATTAAAGGCATCATAGTATAACATAAGCATGAGTAAAACTAATTTGGAGGTAAATATAATGGATAAACACATTAAATGGGAAAAAAATAATCTGCCAAAATCAGAGATAAAAAACTGTGCAGACATCTTATCAATAGAAGAGGTGACAAAGGCAAAGAAATTCCACGAGAGTTTTCCTGAGTATACTGAAACACCTTTAGTAAATTTAGATAAATTAGCTAAAAACTTAGGTTTAGGAGGATTATACTTAAAGGACGAATCATATAGATTTGGACTAAATGCTTTTAAAGTATTAGGTGGTTCTTACTCAATGGGTAAATATATGGCTCAGAGATTAGGGAAAGATATATCTGAATTAGGATACAGCGAATTAGTAAAAGCTGAAGTAAAAGCTAAAATAGGAGAGATTACATTCTATACAGCAACAGATGGAAACCACGGAAGAGGAGTAGCTTGGACAGCTAACAGACTTGGACAAAAATCAGTAGTATATATGCCAAAAGGATCATCTGAATTCAGATTACAAGCGATAAAAAATGAAGGAGCAGAAGCTTCAATAACAGATATGAACTATGACGATGCAGTAAGACTTGCAGCTAAAAACGCAGCAGCGAACAATGGATTAGTAGTTCAAGATACAGCATGGGAAGGATACACAGAGATTCCAACATGGATAATGCAAGGATATGGAACTATGGCTTTAGAAGCAGTAGATCAGTTAAAAGGTTATGGAGTAGACAAACCAACACACGTATTTGTACAAGCAGGAGTAGGATCACTTGCAGGAGGAGTTCAAGGAGTAGTAGTAAATGCATTTGGACCAGAAGTAAAAACAGTAATAGTAGAATCAAACTTAGCAGATTGTTTATATAAATCAGCAGTAGCAAGAGATGGAAAACCTCATAATGTTGGTGGAGATATGCAAACAATCATGGCAGGATTAGCATGTGGAGAGCCAAACATAATATCTTGGGAAATCTTAAAAACATATTCAGATGCATTTGTATCTTGTCCTGACTGGGTAGCAGCAAATGGAATGAGAGTATTAGGAAATCCATTAAAAGGAGATAACCAAGTAATTTCAGGAGAATCAGGAGCAGTTACAACAGGATTAGTATATGAAATAATGGTTAACCCTGAATATAAAGATTTAAAAGAATCTTTAGGATTAAATGAAACGTCAAAAGTATTAGTATTCTCAACAGAGGGAGATACAGATCCTAAGAAATATAGAGAAATAGTATGGGAAGGGGGATATACAAGAGGGTAATTTTAAAAGTAACCTATTTGTATAAACTAAATTAACTTAAAATATAACATAAAAGATTAAGGAGAATAGAAATGGATTCAAAAACTATGTTAACAGCAGAAAGAGAAGCAAGATTAATTAAATTATTACAAGAAATGATTCAGCAACCATCATTTTCAGGAGAAGAGGAAGGAGTAGCTAAAGCGATAGAGAGAAATCTTTTAGATTTAGGATATGATTCAGTTACTTTTGATAAATATGGAAACGTTATTGGATGCATTAAAGGAAATAAACCAGGAAAGAAAATTTTATTTGATGGACATATCGATACAGTAACAATTCCTGAAGGAACAAGAGAAAAATGGTCTCAAGATCCATTTAAAGCAGATATCGTAGACGGTAAAATTTACGGAAGAGGAACTTCAGATATGAAAGGTCCAGATGCAACATTCATGGCAGCTTGTGCGTTCTTTGCTGAAGATTGCAAGAAAGATTTCGCTGGAGAAATCTATGTAGCAGGAGTAGTTCATGAAGAGATATTTGAAGGAATAGCAGCAAGAGAGATATCTAAAAATATCAAACCTGATTATGTTGTAATTGGAGAAACATCTGAACTTAACCTTAAAATAGGACAAAGAGGAAGAGGAGAGATAGTAATCGAAACTTTCGGAAAACCAGCTCACTCAGCTAATCCACACGAAGGAATTAACGCTGTTAAGAAAATGGCAAAAGTAATATTAGAAATAGAGAAAATTGTTCCACCAACAGGAAGTTTAGGACTTGGAATATTAGAATTAACAGATATCAAATCATCTCCATACCCAGGATCATCAGTAGTTCCATCAGGTTGTAGAGCAACATATGATAGAAGATTATTAGTAGGAGAGACTAAAGAGTCAGTTTTAAAACCAATTCAAGAGGTTTTAGATAAATTAATGGCAGAAGATTCAGAATTAAAAGCAACAGTTTCTTATGCATATGGAAAAGAAAAATGCTATACAGGTGAATATATTGAAGGAGAAAGATTCTTCCCAGGATGGCACTATGAAGAGAGCGATGAGTTTGTACAAATGGCAATGAAAGGATTATCAGAAGCAGGAATAGACTACAAAGTAACTCAATACTCATTCTGTACAAATGGATCACACTATGCAGGAGAAGCAGGAATCAGAACTATAGGATTTGGACCTTCAACTGAGATATTAGCTCACAAAATAGATGAGCATATTGAGATAGAGCAATTAAGAAAAGGTGCAGCAGGATACTACGGAATATTAAAAGCTGTTTTCAATAAATAATAATAACAGATGATAAAAATTAAAAATTAGAGATTCTAAGGAGGATTTTTAAAGGCTTCCTTAGAATCGAAAATTTTTTTAAATACGAATTATCAAAATAAGTATTGAAGAAAAAAGGAGTACCAAATATGAAGATTTTAGTAAAAAATGGTCTTATAGTTGACGGAAATAATACAACTCCATATGTAGGAGACCTTTTAATCAATGGTGAGAAAATTGAAGAGGTTGGAGTTAAAATAGAAGTAGCAAAGGTTGATAGAGTAATAGATGCTAAAGGGCTTGTAGTAGCACCAGGATTTATAGATACTCACTCTCACTCAGATTTAAAAATTCTTGAGACTCCATATAATGAAGTAAAAGCAAGACAAGGAATTACAACTGAAGTATTAGGACAAGATGGAATAGCTATGGCTCCATTACCTTTAGAGTTTATCTCTTCTTGGAGAAAAAACTTAGCAGGATTAGATGGAACATCAGACATAATAGATTGGACATACCAAACAACAGAGGGTTACTTAAATCAAATGGAAAAAGCAACTGTTGGACTAAATTATACATTCTTAGTTCCACATGGAAATATTAGAATGGAAGCTATGGGACTTGAAGGAAGAGCAGCAACTGATGAAGAGATTCAAAAGATGTGTGATATAACAAGAAGAGAGATGGAAGCAGGAGCTTTTGGACTTTCTACTGGTTTAATCTATATTCCTTGTGCTTATTCAGAAACAAAAGAATTAATTGAAATGTGTAAAGTTGTAGCAGAGTACGATGGAGAATTAGTAGTTCACCAAAGATCAGAAGCTGGAACAGTTATAGATTCAATGAAAGAGATAATTGAGATTGGAAAGAAATCTGGTGTAAAAATTCACTTTTCACACTTTAAAGTGTGTGGAAAGCAGAACTGGCAATATATTCCAGGAGTAATAGAACTTCTAGAGCAATCACAAAAAGAGGGAGTAAAAGTTTCTTGTGATCAGTACCCATATGCAGCAGGATCAACAATGTTAGGAGTAGTACTTCCAGCATGGGCACACGCAGGTGGAACAGATATGTTAATGGAGAGATTATCAAATCCAGAAGACAGAGCAAGAATGAGAAAAGATATAGAAAATGGGATACCAGGATGGGATAACTTCATAGAGTTTGCAGGATTGGATCAAATATTTGTAACATCAGTAGCAAGTGATAAGAATCAAGATACAGTAGGAAAAAATTTAATAGAACTTGGAGAGATGTGGAGTAAAGATCCAATAGATGCAACAATGGACCTTCTATTAGAAGAGAAAAATGCAGTTGGAATGGTAGATTTCTATGGACTTGAAGAGCATATTATAGGATTCTTAAAAAGACCTGAGATAAACGTGTGTACAGATGCACTTTTAGCAAAAGGAAAACCACACCCAAGAGCATACGGATCATTCCCAAGAGTAATAGGAAGATACGTAAGAGAGAATCCAGTACTTAAATTAGAGGAAGCAATCTATAAGATGACAAAGAAAGCAGCAACAGCAATTGGAATCAAAAACAGAGGGGAATTAAAAGCTGGAATGTTTGCAGATATCACTATATTTGATTTAGAAGTAATATCAGATAAAGGTGACTATGTAAATCCAACTCAATTCCCAGTAGGAATAGATTACGTAATAGTAAATGGAACTCCAATTATTGATAACAAAGAGTTTAAAGAAGTTGCTCCAGGGCATGTTATAAGAAGAAAGTAAACAGAATTGAAGTTTAGGGGGAATCTAATGTATATCATTGGGAATGGAAGAGTTCTTACTCAAGATGATAATAATCCATATATAGAAAATGGAGCAGTTGTTATTGAAAATGATAAGATACTGGCAGTTGGAAATTTTGTAGAATTAAAAGCAACTTATCCAAATGCAGAGTTTATTGATGCAAAAGAGGGAGTAATAATGCCAGGGTTAATAAATACTCATATGCATATTTATTCAAGCTTTGCTAGAGGAATGGCTGTAACAGGTCCAACTCAAGATTTTAATCAAATATTGGAAAATTTATGGTGGAAAGTTGATAAAACATTAGGATTAGAAGATACAAAATATTCAGCTTATGCTACATATATTGAAAGTATTAAAAGTGGAGTAACAACTGTAATTGATCACCATGCATCTCCATATAGCATAACAGGAAGTTTAAAAGAGATTGCTGGAGTTGCAGAAACTTTGGGAATAAGAACATCTTTATGTTATGAAGTTTCTGATAGAGATGGAGAAGTAATAGCTGATGAGGGAATTAAAGAAAATATTGATTTCATTAAATGGGCAGAGTCAAAAAATTCAGATATGGTAAAAGGGATGTTTGGTCTTCATGCAGCATTTACTTTATCTAACGAAACTTTATCAAAGTGTCAGAAAGCTATGGAAGGGGTTAACGCTGGTTACCATGTACATACAGCTGAAGGATACAGTGACTTAACAGATTCGTTAAAAAAATATGGTAAAAGAGTAGTAGAAAGATTAAATGATTATGGTATTTTTAGAGAAAATACAATTGCAGTTCACTGTATTCATGTAAATGACCATGAACTAAATATAATTAAAGAATCAAATTGTAATGTGGTACATAATCCAGAATCAAATATGGGGAATGCAGTGGGATGCTCTCCAGCAATTCATATGATTAAAAAAGGTATAAAAGTTGGACTGGGAACTGACGGATATACTTCAGATATGCTAGAATCATTAAAAGTTGCTAATATAATTCACAAACATCATTTATGTGATCCAACAGTTGCATGGATGGAAGCGCCACTTATGTTATTTAGAAATAATAGGGAAATTATAAAGAAACAATTTGGTTGTGAAACAGGAATATTAAAAGCTGGGGCAAAAGCAGATATAGCAATTTCTGACTATGTTCCACATACAGAGTTAAATGGATCTAACTATAATGGACATATCGTATTTGGAATGTCAGGAAAATCAATTATTACAACTATTTGTAATGGTAAAGTAATAATGAAAGATAGAGAGATTTTAACTGTAAATGAAAAAGAAATTTTAAAGAAATCAAGAGAGCTTTCTAAAAAAATGTGGGAAAGATTTTCTAAATAATAATTTAGAAAAGATGAAAGTTTTTTTTACTGGGGAATCCAAAGAATAAGGGATTTAAAAAATAAACTATAGTTTGGGAGGAAAGAGAGTAATGTCAGGAAAACAAGGAAAACAAGAATCAGTTGGAAGACTAGTGTTTGATGGGATACAACATATTGCTGCTTTATGTGCAGGGGCAATGGCAGTTCCGATGATAATAGCAGGAGCTTTAAAAATGTCACCGGAAGATACGCAATTTTTAATTAGTGCAACATTGATGGTATGTGGAATAGGATCAATTATTCAATCAATGGGTATTGGTAAATTATTTGGAGCAAAACTTCCTATGATGGAAGGAGTATCTTTTAAATCAGTATCAGCATTAACAGCAATAGGAGCAACATATGCAGCCACGGGAAGTGCATATGAAGGTATCTCAGTTATATTTGGAGCAACAATGGTTTCAGGTATATTCATTATGTTAGTAGCACCAATAATTGGTAAAATTTTAAGATTTTTTCCTTTATTAGTATCAGGAGTAGTAGTTACATCAATGGGACTTTCATTAGTACCTACAGCATTAAAATGGATTGGAGGGGGAAACCCGTCAGCTCCAGATTTTGCTTCTCCAGATAAAATTATTCTGGCATTATTTACATTTATAGTTATCCTTGTAATTCAAAAGATGTCGAGAGGTTTTTTAGGAAACATTGCAATTCTTATTGGATTATGTGCAGGAACAGTAGTAGCAAGCATGTTCGGAATGGTTAATTTTTCAAATGTAGCAACAGCTAAAGTATTTAGTTTTAATACTCCATTCTATTTCGGAATGCCAAGATTTCAATTAACAGCAATTGTTTCAATGATATTAGTTCAATTAACAATTATGATTGATGCTGTTGGAAATCATATTACTCTTTCGGATATTTGTGGTGTAAAATCAGAGGAAAGAATGGTTCCTGTGCTAAGAGCACATGGATTATGTTCTGCAATAGCTGGTCTATTTAACTCTTATCCTCAAGCTATATTTGGACAAAATGTTGGAGTTGTAGCTTTAACAAAAAGATACGATAGAAGAATTGGAGTTGTAGCAGGAATAATTTTATTAATTATAACATTATTTCCAAAAGCAACTGCAGTTTTAACAGCAATCCCTTTACCAGTACTTGGAGGAGCAGGAATTATAATGTTCGGAATGGTTGTAGCTAATGGAATAAAATTATTAGGAGCAGTAAACTATGTTAATAATAAAAATTTAATGATTGTTGCTATATCTTTAGGAATGGCGTTAATTCCAATAACTGTACCTCAGATGTTTAACAACGCGTCAAAAGATATAAAAATATTATTTAATAGTGCAATAATTTTAGGAGCAATTACTTCAATATTCTTAAATATTATATTTAATGAATTAGGAAATAAAAAAGAAGAAGCAAATAAATAATTTAATAAAAATAATGAAAATAACGAAAATAATAAAATAAAATGATGATAGGGAGAAGATCCCTAAATATGGAGGATAAAAAAATGGCAGATTTAAGAGTTAATTTCGCAGGATTAGAATATGCAAACCCAGTAGTAGTAGGTGCAGGACCAACATCTAAGGATGCTGCAACATGTAGAGAAGCAGTAGCAAATGGAGCAGCAGGAGTAGTAGCAAAAACTGTATCTTCTGAGCCAGCTAACGTACCAAAGCCTTGTATGCAAGACTTCAATGGAAAGCATTTTTTAAACACTGAGTTATGGTCTGAGCATTCAGTTGAGTATTGGGTAGAGCATGAATATGCTAAATGTAAATTAGCTAACGAACCATTAATTATAGGAATGGGATATGTTGCAGCAGATATCGAAAAAGTAGTTCAATTAGTAGATAAATATGCTGATGGATATGAGATTTCAGCTCACTATGTTGGAAGAGATTTAACTCCAATGTTAGAAACTTTAGCAGCAGCAAAAAGACATACTAAAAAACCAGTATTCATGAAAATATCTCCAGGAATTCCTGATATCTCTGAAACAGCTAGAATTTTAGAAGAAAATGGAGCAGACGGATTAGTAGCAATGAATTCATACGGACCATGTCTATCTATAGATCTTGAAACAGGAATGCCTCATATGGGATCTGCAGCAGGTTACGGATGGATGTCAGGACCAGCTATTAAACCAATTATGTTAAGACACGTATTTGAACTTGCAAAAGGAGTTAAAAACATTCCAGTATTTGCAGTTGGAGGAATCTCTACAGGTAAAGACGTAGTAGAAGCTATAATGGCAGGAGCTACAGCTGTTCAAGTATGTACACAAGCTATAATTGAAGGACCAAAAGCTTATGGAAGAATAGTAAAAGAGTTAAATGAGTGGATGGATGCTCACGGGTATAAATCTTTAGATGAAATAAAAGGTTTAACTATTAAGAAAACAGCTGAGAGAGAGAAAGCTAACTATGTTACTAACTTACCAGAGTTAAAAGATGGATGTATTGGATGTGGAATTTGTGTTAAAGTATGTCCATACCACTCAATAACATTAGAAAACAAATTACCAGTATTTGATAAAGAGACTTGCTTTGGATGTGGACTATGTACTTCTAAATGTCCTAAAAACTCTTTAGAGATTAAGAGATACTAATTAAATATACAGGGTTATAAAGAGGAGGGAAAATGTTTACATTTAAAGTAAATGGGAAGAATATAGAAACTGAAAAAAAGGTTAACTTATTAGCTTTTTTAAGAGATGATTTAGCAATAACATCAGTAAAAAATGGTTGTTCAGAAGGAGCTTGTGGAACTTGTATGGTTCTACTTGATGGAAAAGCATTTAGAGCTTGTTTATTAACAACAGAAAAAGTTGATGGAAAGTCTGTAATGACAGTTGATGGAATAGAAGAAAATGAAAGAAAAATCTATGAATGGGCTTTTGCTGAAGCTGGAGCTGTTCAATGTGGATTTTGTATACCAGGAATGGTTATAAGTGCTAAAGGTTTATTAGATGTAAACAATAACCCAACAGTTGAAGAGATAAAAAAAGCATTAAGAGGAAATATTTGTAGATGTACAGGATATATTAAGATTTTTGATGCTGTTTTAAAAGTAGCAAAAGCTTTAAGAGAAGGGTATACTCCTAATGAAGAGTTTACTGGTAAGATTGGAGAATCTATTCCTAGAGTAGATGGAGCACTTAAAACTTTAGGACTTGCAAAGTATTCTGAAGATCTAAAAGTTGAAGGGATGACATTTGGAGGAGCTGTAAGAACTAAATTTGCTAGAGCGATTGTTAAGAAATTAGATATCACAAAAGCAAAAGCAGTTCCAGGTGTAATTGATGTTATAGTAGCTGAAGATGTTCCAGGACATAGAAATATAGGTCACTTAGCATTTATATCTGACTGGGATGCACTAATAGCTGTAGGAGAAACTACTAGATATATAGGAGATTCAGTTGCATTAGTTGTTGCTGAAACTAAAGAAGCTTTAGCAGCAGGAAAAGCAGCAGTTGAAGTTGAATATGAAGAGTTACAACCAGTTAACTCTCCAAGAGAGGCTATGGCTCCAGGAGCACCAAGAATTCATGAAAAAGGAAATATACTTTTTCAACAAAAATTATCAAGAGGAAATGTTGAAGAAGCAATAGCTAAATCAACTCACGTTGTAACTCATACATTTATGACACCATTTACAGAACATGCTTATCTTGAGCCTGAAAGTGCAATTGCATTACCAACTGAGGATGGGGTACAATTATTTACATCATCACAGTCAGTATATGATGAGCAAAAAGAGGTTTCTAGATTATTAGGTTTAGAGCCACATCAAGTAAAAGTTACAAGTTCATATGTAGGTGGAGGTTTTGGAGGAAAAGAGGATATGTCAGTTCAGCACCATGCAGGACTAATAGCTTTCTTAACAAAGAGACCAGTTCAAGTTACATTAACAAGACAAGAAAGTATAAATGTTTCAACAAAGAGACATGCTATGGAAATAGAAATGACTACTGCTTGTGATGAAAATGGAGTATTAACAGCAATGAAGTGTAATATACTTTCTGATACAGGAGCTTATGCTTCTCTTGGAGGACCAGTTTTACAAAGAGCTTGTACTCACGCATCAGGACCATACAACTATCATAATATTGAAGTGTTAGGAACAGCTGTATATACAAATAATCCACCAGGTGGAGCATTTAGAGGATTTGGAGTTACTCAATCTGCATTTGCAACAGAAGCTAACTTAAACGAACTTGCAAAACTTGTTGGAATATCTCCTTGGGAAATTAGACACAGAAATGCTATAAAGCCAGGAATGACATTACCTAACGGTCAAATAGCTGATGAAGGAACTGCTTTAGTTGAAACACTAGAAGCTGTTAAAGATGTATTCGAAGCTAATAAAAATGCAGGAATTGCTTGTGCAATGAAGAATGCAGGTATTGGAGTAGGTCTTCCAGATGTAGGTAGAGCTATAATATCTATAGAAAATGGAAAAGCTAACGTTAGATGTTCAGCTTCTTGTATCGGTCAAGGATTTGCAACTATTGCAACTCAAATAGTATCTGAAACAACAGGTCTTCACTATAAAAATATCATTGTTGAAGCACCAAGTACAGAAAGAACTCCAAACTCAGGAACTACTACAGCATCAAGACAAACAGTATTTAGTGGAGAAGCTGTTAGAGTTGCAGCTATGAACTTAGTTAATGCTTTATCGGATAAAAAGCTTTCTGATTTAGAAGGGCAAGAATTTGTAGGGGAGTATTCAGGTGTAACAGATAAAATGGATTCAGATAAATTAAATCCAGTATCACATATAGCTTATGGATATGCAACTCAAGTAGTTCTTGTTAGTGATGAAGGAAAAATCGAAAAGGTTATTGCAGCACATGACGTTGGAAGAGCTTTAAACCCTATAACTGTTGAAGGACAAATTGAAGGTGGAGTAGTAATGGGATTAGGATATGCTCTTACTGAAGACTTTACTCTTGTAAATGGTGTACCTAAACAAAAATTCGGAACTCTAGGATTATTTAGAGCAACAGAAGTTCCTGAAATTCAATCGATTATTATAGAAAAGAATACAGAATCATTAGCATATGGTGCTAAAGGTGTAGGGGAGATAACTACTATTCCTACAGCTCCAGCAGTTCAAGGTGCTTACTATAATCTTGACGGTGTATTTAGAACTAAATTACCTTTAGAGAAAACATTTTACAAAAAGAACTAATATATATTAACTTTAAGGGGGGAAGATTAGTTCCCTCCTCTTTTTTTACAAAAAATATTAAGAAAATAATGCGTGTTATTATATAAAAAAAATCATGAAAATGATATAATGCAATTAGGTATTAAAAACTATTGTGTATAGAATAATAACATGAATAAGATAGATAGCTTTCAAAAAGCAAACACTAAAAAATTAGATAAAATAAAAAGATGAGGTGTATTAAATGTTATTAAAAAACGGTATGGTTTTAATAAATGATAAAATAGAGTGTGTAGATATAAGAATTAAAGATGAAAAAATAGTTGAAGTAGGCACTAGACTAGAAAAAAATAACGAAGAAGTTTTAGACCTAAAAGGGTGCTATGTTACTCCTGGAGCAATAGATGTTCACACACATTTTAATATTGATGTGGGAATTTATTCTATTGATGATTTTAAAAGTGGAACAACAGCAGCTTTACATGGTGGAACAACTACAGTTGTAGATCATCCTGGATTTGGACCAAAAGGGTGTAACTTAGAGTACATGATAGATAAATATATGGAGTACGGAAAAACAGCACAATGCGATTATTCTTTTCATGGGGTAGCTCAAGAGATTGATAAGGACACCTTTGAAGGGCTAAAAGCTCTTAGAAAAAGAGGATTAAATAGTTTTAAAATATATCTAACTTATACATATAAACAGAGGGATAAAGAGATAATAGAGTTTTTTAAAATGGCTAAAGAGTTAGATATGGTAGTTGCAGTTCATGCTGAAAATGATAGTATGATTGAAGAATTAAGAAGTGAATTTGTAAAAGAGGGGAAAATTTCACCAATATACCACGCTTACTCAAGACCAGGAGATGTAGAAGCTGAGGCAGTGGCAAGACTTATAAAAATTGCTCATATGGTAGGGTATGAAAAACTTTATTTAGTACATATATCTTCAAAGGAAGCTATGGACGAGATATCTATTGCAAGAGCTCAAGGAAAAAAATTCTTTGTTGAGTCATGTACTCAGTATCTTTACTTAGATAGTTCAAAATATTTTCAATCTGATGCAGTAAAATATGTTTTATCACCACCTCTTAGAGAGCAAGAAGATATAGAGTCAATTTGGTACAACATAAAAGTAGGAAATATAGATACAATAGCAACAGATCACTGCTCTTTTTCTTTAGAGGATAAAAGTAAAGGGATAGAAGATTTTACTAAATGTCCTAACGGTATACCAGGAGTAGAGGAGAGAAATATTATTTTATTCTCAGAGGTATTAAATAAGAATTTAACGGTAAAAGAGTACTTAGATTTAGCAATAGTAAATCCAGCTAAAATATTTGGATTATATGATAGAAAAGGAAGTATTGAAGTAGGAAAAGATGCGGATATAGTTATATTTAAAGCTGAAGAGCAAGAAATTAATGAGAAAAATTTAAAAAGTAAAGCTAACTACTCTTGTTTTAATGGATTTAAAGTATCTGCTACAATAGATAAAGTAATTCTAAGAGGAAACTTAGTTATAGATAATACAGAAAATAAGTTTAATCAAGATATAAAAGGTAAATTTATTGCAAGATAATCTAAAATAAATTTAAAGAAAAATCAAAATAAATAAAGATATTTTTACTAACTTTTATATAGCTGATAGAGCAAGAGGAGTAAAACCATGGAATCTAAATTAATGATAGAAATAGGAAAGAGAGTTGAAAGTGGAGAGGGAGTAGCTCTTGTAACTCTTATTCAAATAGATGGATCAAGTCCTGGAAAAAAAGGAAACATGCTGGCAGTCTTTGAAAATGGTGGAATAATGGGGACTGTTGGAGGTGGAAATTTAGAATTTACACTTACAAAAGAAGCTATAAACTGTATAAAAGAAAATGAGTCGAAAGAGATAGAATTTGATTTAGTAGAAGATGCAGCTCTTCACATGAAGTGCGGAGGAGCTGTAAAAGCTTTTATAAAAGTATTTAAAAAACGTGATAGATTAGTAATTGTAGGTGGTGGTCACGTAGGTGGAGAACTGTATCAAGTTGCAGATTTTTTAGGTATGGATATATGGATGTTAGATGATAGAGAAGAGTTTTGCAACTTTGAAAAATATCCTCATGCTTCAAAACTTATTGTTGGTGATATTGGTGAAGAGATGTCTAAATTACCGATTAATGAATATACATATATTGTAATTGTTTCAAGAGGTCACAGAGGGGACAAAGATGCCCTTAGAGCATGTATTGGAAGAGGTGCAAAGTATATTGGAATGATAGGTAGTAGAAAGAAAATCATTGAGACAAATAAAGAGTTAATGGAAGAGGGAATTTCTAAAGAGGAACTTCAAAAAGTTTTTTCACCAGTAGGATTAGATATCTCTAGTGGAACTCCTAAAGAGATTGCAGTAGGTATTATTGCAGAAATATTAAAAGAAAAGAATAATCTTACAGGGAAGCCTATGAGAGACGTAAAAGGGGTATGGTAGAATGAAATTAGTAAATACAGTTGATGCAGTTGGACATATTTTATGTCATGATATAACAAAGATAGTACCTGGGGAGTTTAAAGGTGTAGCTTTTAAAAAAGGTCATATAGTTAAAGAGGAAGATATAGAGGAACTTTTAAACATAGGGAAAGAGCATTTATATATTTATGAAGTTGATGATTCAAAAATACATGAAAATGATGCAGCAATAATACTTGGAGATTTAGGTGCAGGGTCTAATATTAGCCTTGGAAGTGAGATTAAAGAGGGGAAAATTGACTTTTATGCTGCAGAAGATGGTA
>CAMTJB010000003.1 GCA_947072715.1 uncultured Fusobacteriaceae bacterium
ATTATATAAAAAATTAATAAAAAAAATTGACTTTAAAAAAAATATGTTGTATTCTTACTATAATACAAGTTTTAATATATTTAAAGTGTACATTTTTAGAAAGTAATGATTTGTTGTTGAATTAAAAAAAGATTAAACGGTGTTTGAAAATATTTTTTATAATTAAAAAATTTTTTTAAATACATTTTTAAAACGTTTTAAAAATTAAAAAGGAGGTGGTGAAAATAGTTATAATACCTAAAAAAAATATTCAAGAAGAGTGTCTATTAATTTCCCAAGAATATGGAGTTAATAAAAATATGAAAATGGATATAGCTATTTTAGATTTAAAAGAAAATAAAAATCACTTGGTTTATTACGAAGAAAAGGAATGTGCTATTTTATTAATAGAAGGGGAGATAAGTTTAAAATGGGATGAAAATGAAATAATTATAGAAAGAAAGAATTGCTTTGATTATTTACCCTCAGTATTACATATTCCTAAAAATAAGGAAGTGAAAATTTTATCTTTAAAAAATTCTGAAGTACTTATACAAGCTACAACAAATTTAAAAGAGTTTGAACCTAGATTTTATAATGAAAAAGATTGTAAAGTTGGAGTAATTAATTTACCTATTTTTGAAGAAACTGCTAAAAGAGAGATAAGAGATATTATAAATTATGATATAGCCCCATACTCAAACTTAGTAATAGGAGAAGTAATAACTTTTCCAGGAAAATGGTCAAGTTATCCTTCGCATTCTCATGATCAACCTGAAGTTTATTATTATAAATTTACAAAACCACAAGGGTTTGGTGCATGTTTTATAGGGGACAATGTATTTAAAATTACAGACAAATCAGCAGCGATTATTGAAGGAGGATTAGTACATCCTCAAGTTGTAGCTCCAGGATATGGAATGTATTATTGTTGGATGATAAGACATTTAGAAAATAATCCTTGGACAACACGTGAAAATGAAAAATGTCATGAATGGCTTTTAAATAAAAATGCAGTAGTATGGCCAAATAAAAAGTAAACGTTATCTTTAATAAATAATAATGGAGGAATAATGATGCTAAAAAAAATAATAATATTATTAACTGTGGGAATTCTTTTTATTATAGGTGGATGTGGAAAAGAGGCTGAAAAGAAATCAGAGGTAGAGTCATCTAAAAAAGTAATAAAAATAGGGGTATCTTTTGCAAATTTTAATGATACGTTTTTAATGACTATAAAAGATGGAATGGAAAAATATTCTAAAGAAATTGGAAAAGATGTGCAAGTTACATATGTTGATGCAAAAGAGGATTTAGCAATCCAAATGGGGCAGGTAGAAAACTTTGCAACACAAAAATTAGATGCAATTATTGTTATTCCTGTTAATACAGAAGCAACAACTCCTATGAGTGAGCTTGCAATTTCAAGAAAAATACCATTAATTTACACAAACAGAAAACCTCAAGATTTGTCTATTGGAACATATTTTGTTGGTTCAGACGATAAAAAAGCAGGGATTTTACAAGGGGAATATTTGTCAAAACAATTAAATGGAAAGGGTAATATAGTTATCTTACAAGGTATTTTATCAAATGAAGGGGCATTATCAAGAACAAAGGGAGTACAAGAGGTTATTTCTAAATTCCCAGATATGAAAATAACAAAAATTCAAGCAGGAAATTGGGAAAGAGCAAAAGGGATGTCTATTATGGAAAATTGGTTATCTTCTGGAGATAGAATTGATGCAGTTGCATCTAATAATGATGACATGGCAATTGGTGCAATTGAAGCTATTAAATCAGCAAAAAAATTAGGACAGATAGTTGTAATTGGAGTGGATGCAACTCCAGATGGTATAGGGGAGTTAAAAGCAGGAAATTTATCAGCTACAGTTTTTCAAGATGGTTTTGGTCAAGGAAAAGGATCACTAGATAAAGCTGTTAAACTTGCATCAAAAGAGGAAGTTGAACAAGTAACGATGATACCTTTCTTATTAGTTACACCAGAGAATGTGGATAATTTTAAAAAGTAGAGGTGCCAAAAATGAGTGAATACATTTTAGAAGCTAGAGGAGTATCAAAATCTTTTCCTGGAGTAAAAGCTTTAGATGATATCCAATTAAGTGTAAGAAAAGGAAAGGTTCATGTAATAATGGGAGAAAATGGTGCGGGGAAGTCAACACTTATGAAAATCCTTATAGGTATATATGAACCTGATAGTGGAGAGGTATTATTTGATGGAGAGAAAGTAAAGTTTAGTTCAACTCAAGAAGCACTCAATAAGGGAATATCCATGATTCATCAAGAATTAAATCCTGTTATGGAAAGAACTGTTGCTGAAAATATGTGGTTGGGAAGAGAGGATTTAAAAGGTATTTTTAAATTAATAGACCATAAAGCTTTAATAGAAAAAACAAAAGAAATTTTTAATTTACTAGAAATAAAAATAGATCCTGAGACAAAAATGAAAGATTTAACAGTTGCTAATATTCAGATGGTAGAGATAGCTAAAGCAATATCATATGACTCTAAATTAATTATAATGGATGAGCCAAGTTCAGCAATAACAGATAGAGAAGTTAACCATCTTTTTAGAATGATAAGAAAATTAGTAGAGCAAGGTGTTGGAATTATTTATATAACGCATAAAATGAATGAGGTATTTGAAATAGCAGACGACATATCGGTATTTAGAGATGGAAAATTTATAGGGATATTAGAAGCTAAAAATACAAATCATAATGAAATAGTAAAAATGATGGTAGGTAGAGAATTATCTAATATTTTTGAAAAATTACCAGCAGAAATAGGAGATATAAGATTAGAAGTAAAAAATTTATCTAATTCAGGAATTTTTTCAGATGTAAATTTTTCTGTTAGAAGAGGTGAAATTTTAGGAATAGCAGGACTAGTTGGAGCAGGTCGTAGTGAGGTAGTTGAAACATTATTTGGAATAAGAGAAAAAACAACAGGTGAAGTGTTTATAGATGGAAAAAAAGTTGATATAAAATCTCCAAAGTGTGCAGTGGAGCATAGAATAGCATTTTTGACAGAGGATAGAAAAGAGACCGGTATTTTTCCAATGTTATCTTTAACAGATAATACTTCAATGGCATATTTAAATAATTATTTAAAATCAGGTAATATTTTAGATATAAAAAAAATGGCTTCTGAGAGTGAAATATTATGTGAAAAGATGAGTGTAAAAACACCTAGTATGAATCAGAAAATAGAAAATTTAAGCGGAGGAAATCAACAAAAAGTGTTACTTGCTAGATGGCTTTTAACAAACCCAGATATTTTAATATTAGATGAACCAACAAGAGGAATTGATATAGGGGCAAAAGCTGAAATTCATAAATTAATAAGTCAGTTAGCTCAAATGGGAAAATCTATAATTATGATATCCTCAGAACTTCCAGAAATTTTAGGAATGAGTGATAGAATTTTAGTAATGCATTCGGGAAAGCAGAAAGGAATATTAAATAGAATAGATGCAACACAAGAAAGAATAATGGAATTGGCATCTGTTTAGGAGGGAGATTATACAAAGTATGATTAAGAATAATGAAAAACTAAGACATATAATATCGAAATATGGAATATTATTTATACTTATAGGTTTAATATTATTAATAAGTTTTATATCGCCAGCCTTTTTAAGCTTACAAAATTTTATTAATATAATAAAACAAGTTTCAGTAGTTGGAATAATTTCAATGGGAGTAACTATAATAATAATTACAAAAGGAATAGATCTTTCATCAGGTTCAGTGCTAGCATTAGCAGCAGTTGTAGGAGCCAGTTTAGCTCAAAGAAGTGATTGGTCAACAAGAATGTTTCCAAGCTTAGGAAATGTTCCATTAATAGTTCCAATTTTAGCAACACTTCTAATAGGAGCAGGAGCTGGATATGTAAATGGAACTCTAATAAGTAAATCTAAATTACCAGCATTTATAGCAACTCTTGGAATGATGACTGTAGCTAGAGGATTAGCTTTACTTTATTCAGATGGTCGTCCTATAAGTACTTTAACAGATGGTTATAAATTTATTGGTCAAGGTGAAATATTAGGAATTCCTTTTCCAATTATAATTTTTATAATAGTAGGAATTATAAGTTATATGCTTTTAAATCATACTAGATTTGGAAGGTATGCCTATGCAATAGGTGGAAATGAAAAAGCCGCTTTAGTATCAGGAATTGATGTAAATAAATATAAGCTTTTAGTTTATGTGTATGGAGGAGTACTAGCGGGATTAGCAGGATTAATTCTTTCGTCTAGAGTTAATTCAGGGCAACCAGGGATGGGAAATATGTATGAGCTAGATGCAATAGCAGCATCAACCATAGGAGGAACCAGTCATTCTGGCGGAGTAGGAACAATAGGTGGTGCAATAATAGGAGCGCTAATAATAGGCGTTTTAAATAATGGGTTAGATTTAATGAATGTATCAGCTTATTGGCAACAGGTAGTAAAAGGAGTAATTATAGTTGGGGCAGTAATGTTAGATATGAAAAAAAATAAAGGCATAAAAAAATAAGGTGATGAAATGAAATTAACAGTTGCACAAGCTTTAGTAAGATTTTTAGATAATCAATATATTGAATTTGACGGAGAAATTACTAAATTTGTAGAGGGAGTATTTACAATTTTTGGACATGGAAATGTACTTGGACTTGGAGAAGCACTTGAAAATGAAAAGCATTCTCTAAAAGTATATCAAGGAAGAAATGAGCAAGGAATGGCGCATATTGCAATGGGATTTGCTAAGCAACTAAAAAGAAAAAAGATATATGCATGTAGCTCCTCTGTAGGGCCAGGAGCAGCAAATATGGTTACTGCAGCAGCAACGGCAACAGCAAATAGAATTCCAGTTCTTTTTTTACCAGGAGATGTTTATGCATGTAGACAACCAGATCCAGTTTTGCAGCAGATAGAACAAACCCATAATTTGAGTATTTCAACAAATGATGCTTTTAGAGCTGTATCAAAATATTGGGATAGAGTGTCTAGACCAGAACAACTTATGAGTGCAATGATAAATGCAATTCGAGTATTAATAAATCCTGCTGAGACTGGAGCGGTAACTATTGCTTTACCTCAAGATGTTCAAGGAGAAGTGTACGATTTTCCAGATTACTTTTTAGAAAAAAGAGTCCACAGGATAGAAAGAAGAACACCAACAAAAAATGAAATAAATGATGCTATTGAAGTATTAAAAAAATCAAAAAAACCTATTTTAATCTGTGGAGGAGGAGTTAAATATTCCCAGTGTGAAAAAGAATTTTTAACTTTCTCTGAAAAGTTTAATATACCTTTTGGTGAAACACAAGCAGGAAAAGGAGCCATAGATTCAGAGCATATTCTAAACTTAGGAGGAATAGGAACAACTGGGAATCTAAGTGCAAATAGAATTGCTATAAATGCAGATGTAGTTATAGGTGTTGGGACTAGATATACAGATTTTACAACAGCTTCTAAATGGTTATTCCAAAATCCAAATGTAAAATTTATTAATATAAATGTATCGGAGTTTGATAGTTACAAGTTAGATGCAGTAAAAATTGTTGCAGATGGAAAAGAAGTATTGGAAGAGCTATCAAAAAAGTTGTGTGAAATATCATACAAAAGTGATTATACAATAGAAATTCACAGTGTAAAAAAAGAATGGAATGAAGAGTTAGAAAGATTAAACTCCTTAGAGTACGGAGAAAATTTTATTCCAGAAGTTTCGGGACACTTAGATAGCTATATAAAAGAGTATGGGGAGATCAATAATTCTTATTTAACTCAGACAAAAGTATTAGGAATTTTAAACTCTTTAATAAAAAAGAATTCAATTATAGTAGGAGCGGCAGGAAGTCTTCCAGGTGATTTGCAGAGAGTATGGAAAACAACAGGGGAAAACTCATATCATATGGAATATGGTTACTCATGTATGGGATACGAAATAGCAGCAGCATTAGGAGCTAAAATTGCAGAGCCAAATAAAGAAGTATATGCAATGATAGGGGATGGATCATATTTAATGTTGCATACAGAATTAGTTACTGCTATTCAAGAAAATCAAAAAATAAATATTGTTCTTCTAGACAATATAGGATTTGGATGTATAAATAACCTTCAAATGGGAAATGGAATGGGAAGTTTTGGAACGGAATTTAGAAAAAGAAATATAAAAAGTGGAAAATTAGACGGTTCTCTCATGAAAATAGATTTTGCAAAATCTGCAGAAGGATATGGTTGTAAAACATACTCGATAAGAACAGAGGAACAATTAATCAACGCTTTTGAAGATTCTAAAAATTATAAGGAGGTAGTTTTATTTGATATAAAAGTTCTTCCAAAAACAATGACAAATGGATATGAAGCATGGTGGAGAGTTGGAAATGCAGAAATTTCTAAAAATAAAAATATAGAAAAAGCCACTGAACAATTGAAAAAAGAGATTGAAAAGGCAAGAAAATATTAATGAAAAATTATTTTAAAGGAGTGATTTAGCATGAAATTAGATTCACAAAAAATTAAGTTAGGGATAGCTCCAATAGCTTGGACTAATGATGATTTACCAGAGTTAGGAAAAGAAAATACATTCGAACAATGTATTAGTGAAATGGCTTTATCAGGGTATCAGGGATCAGAAGTTGGAAATAAATATCCAAAAGATGTAAAGATATTAAAACCTATGCTTAATTTACGAGGGATTGAAATTTGTAATGCATGGTTTAGCACATTCTTTGCTATAGAAAAATTTGAAGAAACAATTGAAGAATTTAAAAAACATAGAGATTTTTTATATGAAATGGGAGCAAAAGTAATAGGATGTTCAGAGCAATCTCATAGTATTCAGGGACTTAATAAAGCTATATTTAACGAAAAACCTATTTTTAGTGATAAGGAGTGGGAGAACGTATTTATTGGATATAATAAATTAGCTGAATTAGCAGAGGAAAAAGGGATGAAAGTTTCACTTCACCATCATATGGGAACAGGAATTCAAACTCCTGAAGAAGTTGAAAAATTTATGAAAGGAACTAATGAAAATGTATATTTATTATTTGATACTGGGCACATCTATTATTCAGAAGGAAATCAAGACGCAGTAGATCAAATGATAGAAAAATATATTAATAATATTTGTCACATTCATCTTAAAGATGTAAGAGAAAATATAGTAAAAGATGTTAAAAATCAAAAAAAATCATTTTTAGAGGGAGTAAAAATGGGAGCATTTACAGTTCCAGGAGATGGGGTAATAAATTTTGATAAAGTTTTTAAAACTATTGCAAAATCAGATTATTCTGGTTGGATGGTTGTAGAAGCTGAACAAGATCCTTCATTAGCTAATCCTTTTGAGTATGCAGTTAAAGCAAGAAATTTTATTAAGGATAAAACATCTTTATAATTTAAACTTAGATTAAGAAAAAATATATTAATAAGATAAAATTATTTTAATTGGAGGAAAGATTATGTTGAAAGTTGGAATTATTGGTGCTGGAAGAATTGGAAAAGTTCATGCTGAGAGTATTTCAAAATATGTAAAAAATGCAGTGGTAAAAACTATTGCTGACCCTTTTTTAAATGAAGAAACAATTGAATGGGCAAAAAAATTAGGAATAAAAGAGTTTACTAAAGATTATAAAGATATTTTAAATGATAAAGAGATACAAGCGGTATTAGTTTGTTCTTCAACAAACACTCATGCTTCAATATCTATAGAAGTAGCAAAAGCTGGAAAACATATATTTTGTGAAAAACCAATTGGAACAGGATTAGATGAAATAAAGAGTCTTCTTGAAGCTGTACAAATTGCAAATGTTAAATTCCAAGTAGGATTAAACAGAAGATTTGATAATAACTTTAAAGCTATAAAAACAGCAGTACTAGAAGGGAAAATAGGGGAGCCACACTTAATAAAAGTAACATCTAGAGATCCACAAGCACCACCAGCAGAATATGTAAAAGTATCAGGTGGAATGTTTTTTGATATGACTATTCATGATTTTGATATGGTTAGATATCTTTCTGGTGCAGAAGTTGAAGAAGTCTTTGCTTTTGGAGATGTACTTATAAACAAAGAATTTGAAAGTTTAGGAGATATAGATACTGCTATTGTGTCTATGAAGCTTTCTAATGGAGCGATTGCTGTTATAGATAATTCACGAGAAGCAGCTTATGGCTATGATCAAAGAGCGGAAGTATTTGGCTCAAAAGGATCCATAGCAATATCAAATAATACTGAATCAAAAGCAGTATTATCTACGATTCATGGTGTAGTAGCAGAAAAGCCATTGTATTTCTTTTTAGAAAGATATATGCAATCATTTTCAAGTGAAATGGTTGAATTTGTAGATGCTATAGTAGGTAATACTGATGTTCCAGTAACAGGAAATGATGGTTTAAAATGTATCTTAATAGGAATGGCAGCTAAAAAATCTTTAATGGAAAATAGACCAGTAAAATTATCAGAAATAAAATACTAAAGAAAAGCGACTAATATTAGGGGGATGTATGAAATTTGGATTAATAAAAAATTATGTGAACGGAGAATTTACTTCAGCAAGTGGAGATTTTATCAATATATATTCACCTCTTGATGGAACAGTTATAGGTCAGGTTAAAAATTCTACAAAGCAGGACTTTGAAGAAGCAATAAAAATAGCTAAAGATGCCCAAAAAGAATGGGGTGCAATGACTTTTAAGAAAAGATCAGAAGTATTATATAATTATAGAAATATCTTGATAAAAAATAGAGAAGAATTAGCTCAAATAGATAGAATTGAAAATGGAAAAGATTTGAGTGAAGCTTATGCAGAAATAGATAAATCTCTAGAATTAACAGAGTTTGCATGTTCAATTGCGCAACTTGCAACAGGGGAAGTTAGTGAGGTAAGCGTTGGGGTAGTGTGTAGAGAGGAGAAAAGACCAATAGGAGTTGTAGGAGTTATAACACCATTTAATTTTCCTCTGATGGTTCCACATTGGTCCTTACCAAATGCTATAGCTCTTGGAAATGCAGTTATATTAAAACCTTCAGAGGTGACTCCAATATGTGCAAATAAAATAGCAGAAATGTGGAAAGAGGCAGGATTGCCAAATGGAATTTTAACTGTTTTGCACGGTGGAAAAGAGATAGTAGAGGCTATTTGTGACAGTAAAGATTTAGCTGCAATCTCATTTGTAGGATCTACACAAGTAGCAGAAATAGTTTACAAGAGAGGAACTCAAACAGGAAAAAGAGTTTTAGCTTTAGGAGGAGCAAAAAATCATATTGTTCTTATGCCTGATGTTGATCCTATAATTGGTTCAAGAGATATTATGGCTTCAGCTTTTGGAATGTCTGGTCAAAGATGCATGGCAGCATCAGTTATAGTAGGAGTTGGAAATGTAGAACCAATAATAGCTCAGTTAATAAATGACACTAACAATAGTAAAACCCTAACTGTAATAACAGAAAAAGCTGTGGAAATAATTTCACAATATATAGAGTATGCAATTTCTCAAGATGCTAAGATACTTGTTGATGGAAGAGAAAAAATTGAAAAAAATTCAGGATATAATATAGGTCCAACAATTGTAGATTGGCGTGGTGCAAAAGGAAAAATGAAACCTATAGAAGTTTTTGGTCCAATATTAGAGATAGTAGAGGCAAATTCCATTTCTGAAGCAGCAAAAATTCAAAAGGAATCTCCTTATGGAAATGCAGGAGCGATATTTACACAAAATGGAAAATATGTAGAGGAGGCTTTAAGAGAGTTTGAAGCTGGAATGTTAGGAGTTAATATTGGAGTTCCAGTTCCAAGAGAACCATTTTCTTTCGGAGGAACAAAAGATTCTAAGTTTGGATATGGGGATATCACAGGGAAATCATCAATTAATTTTTGGACAGACTTAATAAAAATAACAACAAAATGGAATGCTGAAAATAAAAAGGATTGGATGAGCTAATGGGTATTTAAAAGTGTGGAGGGATTGTAATGTTAATTGAATTTGATAAAAATAAAGAGAAAGATATAGTACTTATAGGAAGAATAGCTATAGATTTTAACCCTACAGATATAAATATGCCACTAAATGAGTCTCAAACTTTTAAAAAATATTTAGGGGGTTCACCAGCAAATATAGCGATTGGAATGTCAAGACTATCTAAAAAAGTAGGATTTATAGGGTGCGTTTCTAAAGATCAGTTTGGAACATTTGTAACATCTTATTTTAATAAAGAGGGAATAGATACTTCCAAAATTCAAATAGCTCAAAATGGAGAATCACTAGGACTTACTTTTACAGAAATTAAAAGCCCTACAGAAAGCAGTATCTTAATGTATAGGAATGGAATTGCAGATTTTCAAATAGACACTTCAAAAATAGATGAAGAGTATATAAAGAATTCCAAGGTTCTTCTTATTTCAGGAACAGCTTTAGCGGCAAGTCCATCTAGAGAGTCATGCTTAATAGCATTAGAGTATGCAAAAAAAAATGGTGTAAAAGTAGTATTTGATGTTGATTATAGGAGTTATACGTGGAAAAGTCCAGAGGAGATAGCTCTATACTATTCATTAGTTGGAAAGCAAAGTGATATTATAATAGGATCAAGAGAAGAGTTTAATCTAATGGAAAAATTAATTTTAAGTGGAAATACCAATGATAAAGTATCAGCTGATAAATGGATTGAATACGGAAATAAAATAATAGTAATAAAACATGGAAAAGAGGGTTCTAATGCCTACACTTCAAATGGAGATTTTTATCAAATAAAACCATTTCCTGTTAAACTTTTAAAATCCTTTGGAGGAGGAGATGCATATGCATCAGCATTTATATATGGACTATTAGAGGGATGGGATGTTAAAAAAGCTCTTGAATTTGGAAGTGCATCAGCAGCAATGCTTGTTTCTAGTCACTCATGCTCAGAAGATATGCCAACTTCAAATAAAATATATGAATTTATAAAATCTTATGAGTAAAGTATGAGGTGAGAGATGTTAGTAACTTTAAATGAAATTTTAGAAGATGCAAGAGATAAACTATATATAGTACCAGCTTTTAATGTTTATGGTTTTGAAGATGCTAAAGCAGTAATAGAGGTAGCTGAAGAGTTGAAAGCTCCTGTAATATTAGCTACTAATATAGACGCAGTTAGATATATGGGAGTAGATATTTTAGGGAAATTACTTACAACAATGGCAAAAAAAAGTTCTGCTAAAGTATGTGTTCATTTAGACCATGGAAAATCAAAAGAAGAGATTATAGCAGCAATAGAAGCTGGATATAGTTCAGTAATGTTTGATGGGTCAATGTTACCTTTCGATGAAAATGTTAAATTAACTAAAGAAATAGTTGAAATTGCTAAGAAAAATGGAGTGAGTAGTGAAGCAGAGATTGGTTCAGTTGGATATATAAATCAAGTTAGTGAAATAACTGATCCAAAAGAAGCAAAAGAATTTTCTGATTTAACAGGTGTAGATGCCTTAGCAGTTTCTATTGGAACTGTTCATAGAATGTTAACAAGAGATGCAAAAATAAATTTTGAAATATTAGAAGATATTCAAAAATTAGTAAAGGTTCCACTTGTAATTCATGGATCTACAGGAGTTTCAGATGAAGATTTAAAAAAATTAGTTAAATATAGAATAGGAAAAATAAATATTGGAACAGCTTTAAGAAAGGAATTTTCTAAAAGTTTAAGAGAGGAATTACAAAAAAAACCTATGGAGATTGATAGAGTAAATATATTTCCAAATATAATAGAAAGTTTAAAAGATATGATTAGATGGAAAATGAAAATACTTGGAAATTAAGTGAGGTGATTAAAATATATTTTAAAAATCTAGTTCAAGAAAATTTAATTATTTTAGATACTGAGGAAAATAATAAAGAGAACATAATAAAAGAATTAGTGGCTCTTTTAAGTAAAGAAGGGTTTTTAGAATCAGAATCAGAATTTTTTAAAGTAGTTATGGAAAGAGAAAAAAAAGGACCGACTGGTCTTGAAGAGGGGTTAGCAATTCCTCATGGAAAATCTTCTAGTGTCAAAGAGTTAAAAATAGCGGTAGCTAGACTAAATAAAAGAATATATGATTGGGAATCAGCAGATGAATCTAACGAAGTTGATTTAGTGTTTTTAATAGCAATTCCAGAAGATAAAAAAGGTGACAACTACATTGAAGTTCTTTATAAAATAGCTACAACATTTATGGCAAAGGGATTTGCTAGAGATTTAAGAAGGACTAGAACAAAACAAGAATTTTTAGATAAAATAATAAATTTAAATATAAAATAAACAGAAAGAAAGAAAAGTGTTTTCTTATTTATAAGATACTCTTTTCTTTCTTTTTTTATTGAAAAATTAAAATGAAAAGATTGTATATTTTTGTATATATAAATTAAAAATTAGTATATAATGATAAAAATAAAAAAAGAGGTGAAAATAATGTTAACAGATAAATTTATTAGGCTAGCAAGTGGAAAAGAGAAGGCTGATCTTGTAATAAAGGGAGGAAAAATATTTAATGTATTTACTGGAGAGATAGAAGAAGGAGATTTAGCTATTTCAGAGGGAAAAATTATTGGAGTTGGAAGTTATGATGGTATAGTAGAAAAAAATATAAAAGGAGCCACGGTTATACCAGGATTTATAGATGGGCATATGCATATTGAAAGTTCATTAATGTCTCCTAAAGTATTAGCTAAAGAATTTATAAAGTTAGGAACAACAACAATTATAGCTGATCCTCATGAAATTGCTAATGTTCTAGGTGAAAAAGGGATAGATTATATGTTGGAAGAAACTAAAGATACAATCTTAGAAGTATTTTTTATGTTTCCCTCTTGTGTACCTGCAACAAATTTTGAATCTTCAGGGGCAGTTTTAAATTCACAATCTCTAGAGAAATATATAGATAATCCTAGAATATTAGGATTAGGAGAGGTAATGGATTTTGTTGGAATTGAAAATGGAGATCAAGATTTAATTAAAAAAATAGAAATAACTCAAAGTAGAAATAAACAAGTAGATGGACATAGCCCATGTCTTACAGGAAAAAGTCTAAGTTCATACATAATATCAGGGATTAAATCAGATCATGAATGTAGTAGTGTAGAAGAGATGAATGAAAAAATTTCTAAAGGAATGAATATACTTATTAGAGAAGGAACTGCTGCAAAAAATTTAGAAAAATTAATAAAAGGAATTAATGATTATACTTATAGATTTTGTATGTTTTGTACTGATGATAGAGATGCTGAGACAGTTTTAAATAAGGGACAAATAAATGATGTTGTTAAAAAAGCTATTTCTTTAGGACTATCACCTGAAAAATCAATAATAATGGCAACATTAAATACTGCAAAATTTTATGGATTAAATAAAAAAGGTGCAATAGCCCCAGGATATGATGCTGATTTTTTAGTTGTAGATAGCATTGAAAATTTAGAGATAGAAGAAGTATATAAATATGGAGAGAGAGTTGAGGTTAAAAATATAGAAATTATCCAATCTAAACAATTAAAAAATAGTGTTAATATTGGAGAAATAAAAGAAAAAGATCTTATTATTCCTCTAAAAGGTGATACTGTTAATGTGATTTCCATAATACCTAAAGAACTTTATACAAATCATACTATAAGAAAAATAGTAAATCCTAACGGATATTTTCAAAGTAAACTCAATAGAAATCTTTCACAAGTTTCTGTAATTGAAAGGCATAAAGCAACTGGGAATATAGGAAACGGTATAATAGAGAATTATGGAATTGAGAATGGAGCTATTGCTACTACAGTAGCTCATGATAGTCATAATATAATTGTAATTGGAGATAATACAAAAGATATGTATTTAGCTATTAAAGAGTTAGAAAAAATAGGTGGTGGGATAGTTTTAATAAAAAATGGTGATGTTATATATACTATGGAGTTACCAATTGCAGGTTTAATGTCTGACAAAGAGATTGGAGAAATTTATAAATCGAATGAAATGATTTTAAAACTTGCTAGAGAGGAATTAAATATAAATAATGAGGTAGAGCCAATGATGACTCTTAATTTTATGGCTTTACCTGTTATACCAGAATTAAAAATAACAGATTTAGGATTATTTTTAGTAAAGGAGAATAGGTTCTTAGAGATTGAAATATAAAATAAAAAAGGCTTTAAAATATCAGAATATTTTAAAGCCTTTATTTATTTTAAAGGAAACTATTGAAAATTTTAATAATGAAAAAATAAATAGGAGATATAAAATCTCCAATAAATCCTAGGTAAGAGAGAATTAAAATCAAGAAAAACCCATATTTATCAAACCCGAAAATAGCTTCTCTAAGAGAGTGTGGAGCAAAACTTGCAATAATTTTTGAACCATCTAAAGGAGGTATTGGAAGTAAATTAAAAATAGCAATCATTATATTAAAGGTAATTAAATAAATAATATATGGAGCAAGTAAATGCGTAAGTGGAGTAACTGGAAGAAATTTAAGAAGGAGCACTCCTAAGATAGCTAATATAAAATTTGTAACAACACCTGCAATTGAAATTAAAAATTCACCAAATCGTCCATTGTTTAAGTTATTATAATTAACAGGAACAGGTTTGGCCCATCCAATAATAAAATTAGAACCTGAAAGTATAAGTAAAATTGGTAAGATAAAACCTGTAATATCTATATGTCTTATAGGATTTAGAGAAAGTCTTCCCATGTATTTAGCTGTATTATCTCCTGAAAGATATGCTGCATATCCATGAGCAATTTCATGAAGAATAATTGATATTAGAAGAATAGGTATTTTAAAGAAAATACCGGGATTATTAAATGTTATATTTAATAAATTCTTTCCTAAGAAAAAAAATAACAGTATAACAATAAATAAGACAAAACCCATATTATTTCTATTAGCATCTAAAAATTTTTTTAAATAATCTTTCATAGTTTATAAACTCCTTTTAATTAAAGATAATTATTATTAATTTTACGTAAAATACGTTAAAAAAATTATACTATAAATAGTTAATTTTAACTATAAAATACTTTAAATATTTATAAAAAAGCAAAAGTATTTTATAATTTTATTAAAGTTTTCTGATATAATAGCATATAAAATAATAGATTAAAAGTTGTTAAATAAAAGGGGGAAAAGTAATGATGGAAGTTAGAAATATACCTGTTGAAGATTTTATAAGAGATAGAGAAAATTATTATTTAATAGATGTGAGAGTTCCAGAGCAATATTTAGAAAGCCATATTGATGGGGCTGTGAATATACCTTTTTCAATAATTAGAGCTAGTATAAACTTAATACCAAAAGGTCAAAAGGTTTTAACATATTGCAATGGTGGAACAAGTGGAGGGATAGCCTCTTTAATATTAAGAGAGTTAGGATTAGAAGTTTATAATTTAGAAGGTGGATTTAATAATTATAAGAATAGATAAATATTAAAAGTGAGGTGAAGTGTAATGATTAGCCAAAGACGCTTGGTAATTCTAGAAAAGATTATACATAAAAATGGTCTAATCACATTAAAAGAGTTGATGATAGGTGAAGTAATTTCAGAAAGAACTCTAAGAAATGAGTTACAAAGACTTCATGAATTTTTAATAAAAAATGGTTATGAGGGATTAGAAAAAGAGTATGGTGGAAAAATAAAATTATTAGATATTGAAAAAATAAAAAATGATTTTTTAAAAAAAAGAGCACAAATAGAATTATCTCCCACTGAGAGAGAAGATTATTTGATTTGCTATTGTGTATTTAATAAAACTATTAATTTAGAAGAACTTAGTGATGAACTAGATGTTAGTAGAACAACAATTGTTAATTATTTTAAAAATGTAAAATCTTTTTTTTATAGTTATGGAATAATATTTAAAAATGCAAATAAAAGTGGACTTACTCTTGAAAGTGATGAAGATTCAATAAGAAGAGTAATTTTAAAAATGTATTTTAAATATTATTCAGGAATAAGTACAAATAATTTTTTAGCAAAATATCTAGAAAGCAATTTGAAAAAATTGGATTTTACAGGTGTTGAGGATTTTATTAAGTGTATAGGTGAAAAATTTAATAGAGTAATATCTGACGAAGCTTATAAAGTAATAAAAGTATATTTACAAATACTAATATCAAGAGTAATATCAGGAAATGTATTAAAAAAAGTAGGGAATGAAAATTTTTTAAGGAAAACAGATGAATTTTTAGTGGTAAAAGATTCTATAAAAATTATAGAAGATTATTATGGTATAGAACTTGAGGAAAATGAGATATTAAGGGTATTAGATTTTATTTTAGGGAGTCATACTTATAACTTTGAAACCTCTTATTTTGAAAATTGGATTGAGATAGAACTTTTAGTAAAAAAAATTATTAGTAATTTTTCAAAAATATATAAATATGATTTATCAGGAGATAAAGTTCTTTTGGAAGGGTTAATTAATCATATAAAACCTACAATATATCATAACCCAAAACAAAAGATATAAACCCTAA
>CAMTJB010000004.1 GCA_947072715.1 uncultured Fusobacteriaceae bacterium
CCATGTGGATAAAGTAATTTTATAAATCCAGATACAGTTTTTCTAACTCCAATTGTATCTCTTTGATTTAAATCTTTTCCTAATATGAAATATTTATCAATGGAATCTCCATAGGAAGTTTTTCTAAGTTCTCTAAAAATTTCAGCCATATAGTCTACTATAAATCCATATTCTTTTGTAAAGAAATTAGCTCTAAATTTTTGAATCTCCCACCCTGGTACATATGCATGCATTCTATCAAAAAAAGCAGAATCATAATTCATTTCTGGTGGAAAGTCTACTAGTAGATGAGCTGTTTTAACTAGTACATCTACACTTTGATTTATATTTCCTACAAATACCATGGAAGCATTTGCATTTTTTTCCTCTTTTCCTCTAGCAAAAGACCCTGATGCCATATAATCTTTCATTATCTGAATTCCATCTTTATCTTTAAATTTTATACCTGCTATTTCATCAAAGGCTACAACATCCCAGTATCCCACAAGTCCTATTTGTCTACTACTCATATTATAGAATAGGTTTGCAACTGTTGTTTGTCCACCAGATATAAGAATTGAGTTTGGACTTAACTCTTTATACACATGAGATTTACCAGTTCCACGAGGTCCTAGTTCACACATATTATAGTTATTCTCAACTAGTGGAATAAGTCTAGCTAGTAGATGCCATTTTGTATTGTCGTCTAATTCACCAGGTTCCATTCCTATTGACCTTAGCATGAATCTCATCCATTCATCTTTTGTAAATTTGTTTCTGCCATCTCTTACTTCGTCCATATCTAGGTTAGCTATTTGAATAGGTTTTAAACTCTCTATATTAAATGGACTAGAATTTTTTTCTAATTCATCATAATAATAGCTTAGGTTAAGAATACACCAGATACCACCACTTAAAAGTTTTTCATATTCTTTTACATAACTAGGAGCAACAGTAATTGAACTAACTCCTAAATTGGATAAGTGTGCTTCATAAGTATCTCTTTTTTCATTGAGTTTTACTGTAACTTTATCTATTACAGTATATGACCCTAATTCTCTTATTTTAGATTTTACTTTTTCTGCTTCATCTGGTCTTACATAATTATCAGATAAAATTTGTTTAACTTTTTTAACTCCTTCTTCTATAACATCCTCATTGTCAGTAGCACAGTACATTCCAAGTAGATATTCAAGAACATAAATAGGTACATTTGCTCCACCTTTTATTCTACTAACTAGATCTTTTCTTACTGTTTTTCCAGCAAAGACTTCATTACTAATTGCATTAAGCTCCATAAAATACTCCTTTAAAATCCAAAATCATTACTTATGCTTATATCTATTTTGTATTCAATTTCTTCTATAATATCATTATTCTCTGAGTCTATTATTCTTAAATGACAAATCTCATTTTTGTTATAGTTAGATTTTTTTAAAGTTAGATATTCTGAATATTCATCATTTTCTACTTCTGATTTAAATTGAATGTTTTTCTCATCACTTATTAAAACATCATGCTTGTATATTCCAAGTCTTACATTTCTAGGTAAAATAGATTTATTTAAATCTATTGCATCTAGTTGGAAGAAATTAAACTTTGTAGTATTGTTTGTAATTTTTCTAGAAAGATTACTAAGTTTAATATCTACTTTTTTCTTTTGAATAATGTTTCCACCTGAAATCTTATATTTTAGAAGTGGAATAACTACTTCTTGTAGAGATAATCCTCCATGAACATAGTTTGCTCCACCACCTGCTACTTTAAATCTATAGTTACCATTAGGGAATACTCCATACATTCCTTTTAAAGTGGAGTCTAAATCTATAGTTACAGTTCCTTGTGGTTCTATTTTCTTATCTGAAATTAAAAACCTTCTATTTTTTTCTAATGTCTCAGTGTCTAGAGAAACTTTATCATACTCTTCAAGTTCCTCTCTTTCATAAAGGAATCCATGATCAGCTGTAATATAAATATTCTTAGCACTAATATTATTAGATAGATATTTTATTACACTTAAAAGTTCATCTATAGCTCTTTCACAAGCATTAAACACATCTCTTTCTGTTGATTTCTTATCTCCAGTAGCATCTATACAATCATGATAAATATAGATTATCTCTTGTCCTTTTATTAATTCTCTTAGTTTCTCTCTATTTAAAATATCTTTATACTGTACTGCTACAGAGTTTTCACGAGCTAATTTTAAAATTTTATCTCTATTTTCTGTTCCTGCACTATTAATATTTCCAACTAAAATATCTCCATTAGAATAATTTAACTGGTTATTATGTGGAAGTAATGATGCCATTCCTAATTTTGTATATGAAGGTAATACTCCCATCATTGCTTCTAAGCTTACAGATGATGATTTTAACTGTTTCATAATTCTTTCACGAAGTTCTACTGCAACTTCATAACGAAATGCATCAGAGATAATTACAACGATTCTATCTTTCATATTTATAATTTCATCTCTATAGAAATCCTTTTGGTAATTTAGTCCAAAACTATTCCACTCATTGTTATTTTCTTTTAATTTTTCTATCCAAACTTCATTTAGAGATTTTAGATAGTTTTTAGTATAGAACTTCTCTATTTTTTCACGTAAAGGCTCTAAATTTAAATTTGTACTTAAAATTGCTTTGTCATAAGCTAAATAGAATTTTCTATATGTGTAGTCTATCTTAGAATAATTTTTACAATATTCTTCAAATAGAGATTTTGTGTCACGGGATTTTATTAAAAATTCTTTCTCAATTTTTAACATCTCACAAGCTTGAAAAAGTGTGTTGTAAATATCTATATACTCAGATTTCCAAGTAGTTAGATCCTCTCTTGTGTTAATCCACTCTTTGTAGTTATCGTATTCAGTAATTCCACTATTTAAAAGTTCCAGTATTTTATCTATTACAATATCATCTATAGCTTTAAATGTAGTAGCGGTTACTAATCTATCAGTTGGAATTTTTACTAGATATTTTTTTAATTCTAATTCTCTCTCTGCCATAAGAGCTAGTTCTCTATATTTCTCATTGCTTCTACTATCATTAATCCAAGAATCAACAAAAAGATACGCATTATTGTTCCCTACATAATAGTTTTTAAGTTGAGCTGGAACATTGTTTTCTCTTATGGAATAATAGAAATGCTTTATTACTAGAGAGTAGAAGAATTTTTTAATCTCTTCATAATTAAAAGCATATTCTTTTTCTAACTCTTCATCTAAAAGAGACAAACTTAACCATTTTTCAATTTCTATTATTTTACCGTTTTCTTCTATTCCTTCCATTAGAATAGTTTTTAAAATATTTGTAATTGAACTATCAGTACTTTTTACAACAGTAGCTAGCATAGCAAGTCTTATTGCAGTAAGTGATTTATCTTCTGAAATAAAAGATTCAAATTTAGCTCTTCTTTCTTTGTTATTAAAGAAAGTTATATTTGCTCTAATATGATTTCTAATCTCACTATTAGTAGGTTCTAATTTGTATTCATCAATTATCATCATACTCTGATCTGCATGAAACTCTTCAGAACATAGCTCAAGGTCTAAAATATAATTCTCAGCATCATTAGGTCTTGGGTGTTCAGAATAGATTAGAAAATTATTTTCCTTGTCAAGAACTTCTATTGTGTATTTTATTTTAAAATAATTATTAAAAAACTCTTTACCTCTTTTTTCACCTTTAGTTATTTTTAGAACCTTAGCATTAGAAAGATGGAGCTCATCAATAATATCTTTAAAAGCTCCAACTTCATCATACCAAAATATTATATGTCTTCCCTGTTCATAGCTTGTTTCAAGGTTGAATTTACTATTTAGGGATTCTCTTATTTTATCTAATTCCATGTGTGCTCCTTAATTTTTTTAGTTAAATAATGATAAATAATTTTCTGAAATTTTACTAGCAAGTAGTGAATTATAAAATTGATTAGGAGAGTATGAAGCGATAATACCAGTTAAGTGTAAAAAATTGTATTTTTTAAATGAAACAACTTTAATAGCACTTAATGCTTTTACTTTCGGCACTTAACCTCTTATTGAAAAAGAGGTGTTAGTCACCCAACACCTCAACTATTGATTTTTATGTCGCTCGCCGACTTTCTGTCCCTTATGTACAGCACTAATTTCAAGTTTTTATGTTGCTTGCCAACTCTCTGTCCCTTGTGTACAGCATTAATTTCGAGTTAATATAGGTGTCAGTCCACCTTTTATAAATATATTATACTATAAAATATATAAAAAATCAAATGTTTGAATAGGTAAATTTAAAACTCTAAGTTGCATAATGATAATTACGGAAAAACTAAATTAATTGAAGACTATATCAAAGAAAATATTTTGAAAAGAGAATTTCACCAAGAAATTATAGATAAAATATGGGTTACTGACATAACTTATAAAAATGAAAAAAATATTGACAAAACTAAAAATAAAATATATTATTCTATGTATGATACTATATAATTTTTAGGAAGTGACTATGAAAAATTCTAAATTTAATTTTTATTTACTACTTTTAAGCTCTTTTTTTGGATCCTTAGTTTTTCAAAGAGGAATATTTATAATTTTTTTAATTTCTCTAAAAATTGATAGTTATCAAATTGGAATTCTCCAATCTTTACTATTTTTTTCAACTTTTATAAGTGAAATTCCTACAGGAATCTTGGGTGATATGATTGGTAAAAAAAAGACTTTAATGTTAGGATGTTTTTTTCAAATATTGTCTTTGCTTTTAATAATATTTAGACCTGTATTCAGTTATTTGATAGTGAGTTATATTTTAGAAGGAATTTCTTATGCTTTTTTCTCAGGAACACAGTCAGCTCTTTTTTTTGAAATCGTATGTGATTTAAAAAAAGATTATATTAAATATAAATCTACTTATAATTCTATGACATACTCTTCATTAGGAATCGCTATATTTATTGGAGCTTTCTTACAGGAAAAATCATGGAATACAGTTTATATAGCCACACTTATAGCTATGATATTAAGTTTTATTTGTTTAAGTTTTATTGTTGAAGTTAATGAAAATGAAGAAGAAAAAAAAATCATACCTAATAAAAATTTTTATGATGAGATGAAGGAATATTTAATAAATTTTAGACAAAACAGGCTTATATATTTTATAGTGACAGTTGCTTTATTGGAAGCTGTAGCAGGTTATTTTTATATATTAGGACAGTCTTTATTCTTATCACAGGAGTTATCAATAAAAAAAATCGCTTTTATTTATGCATGTATTCAAATTTTTTCAGGAATTATTTTTAAAGTTTCAAGCTTGATTTGTAAAAAATTTCAAATAGAAAATATATATTACTTTTCAATAAAATTTTTGTTCATAGGTATGTTTTTTATTTTATATAATAAAAATTTTATTACATTTTTATTACTTATTATAGTTACTGGATTTTCTGATTGTTTATTCATTAGTAGTGATAATTATATTCAAAAGAAAATTCCTGATAAAATAAGATGTACTGCATTGTCAATATTATCTTTTTTTACTGTAATTATAACAAGTATAATTTATCTTATATATGGGAAATTGAATATGTATCTATCTGCAAACAATACATTTTTTTTATTAATAATACCATTAATAATAAGCTTTTTTACTTGTAAATCCTACTTTAGAATTAAAGCAAATGAGGTGGTAAACAAAGATGAAAGACAATTTTAAAGAAGATAAATTTTTTTTTAAACAAAAATATTTTTTTACTTTAACTCTTTCATATTTCATCCTCTAATTTTCTTTATTGTCATTTTTTATGATTTTTGACAATAAGGATTTTCTTATTGTCATTTTTCATGTTTTTTGACAATAAGAATTTTTATTTTTTTAATTGCCTAAAAAATATCCAACTATATAATTATAACTTAAAAATATGTAGTTGGATATAAATTATGCAATTAAATTTTGTCTTTTTCGAAGCTCTCTCGTCGACCCCTCGTCGGATTGTTAATTTTCAAAAAAATTATTTTTAATAAAACCTTTTATTTGCAAGGCTTTTATTACTCTGTTTTTTCTTTATCTTGAAGTTCTCTCGTCGACCTCTCGTCGGATTTGAAAAAAATTAGTTTTTAGATTTAAAGTATTCTATTTTTATTTTTTCTATTAGATTTAAAAAACTAATATGTTTTTCATCAATAGTATAAATATAACTGTATTTTGTAGCGCTTCCTGTTCCTATTTTTTCTATATATTTTTTATCTATCAGTTCGTTGAATAAATCAACTACTCTTTGTTTTTTCAAATTAAAAACTTCTCTAATTTTTGCATTAGTCACTGGTGAATTCTTAAATATATATTCAAGAATTTTTTTAGCATCAGGAGAAATATCTGTGATTGTTTCAATTAAACTAGTATCCCATAATTTAAAAATAGTTTTTTCATTATCAGTTTCAACTTCAGGAAACTTATATTCAAACTCTCTTGCAGCATCTAATATCTTGGGAATTCCACCTCCAGAACCTTCACAAATTCCAATTAAAGTAAATAAAAATTGAATTATACTATTTCTTGGTTGAGTATGATCTCCTTTGAAAAATTGTGTTTTACTTATTCTTAAAGAACCAGGATTTTCAAAATATATACAGTTTTGAGTCCTTGTTATTTTAACTCCATAGTTTATTTTATAATCTGCGTGTATAATAGTGTTTACAAGTGCTTCTCTTACAGCTATAGCCATACTACTTTCTTTTCTAGTAACATTATCACTACTCATTGTAAATTTATTCTTTAATGTTGCCTCAATTTTGTTTAGAGTAATCAAGAAGAAATTAAAAAGATTTCCCTCTCCCCAAGTACCATCATAGATAATACGATCACTCCAACGTTCGTTTGGTGTAACTGTAACTTTGTTTATATACTCTAATCTAAAATGTGGTAAGAATTCTGTTATTATTTCAGATCTACCAAAAACTAATAAGCCACCTAATGTAATTTCTTTTTTTCCTGTTTCTCTATTTTCTCTTAAAGCTTTTATTTTATGAAAGAATTCTTCATCAGAGTAATTATTAAATGGATGTCCAGGCTTTAAATTTTTAAAATGTTGTCTATATTTTCTAAGCGTTTCTTCATCAAAATCTTTTATACTAGTTTTTTCAAATGTTGAACTATCTAGTTTATCTCCAGAAGCATCTCTTATCATAGTTTCTATTTCTTGTTTAGTACATTTATAGTCGCCTTCATAATTTCTTTTATATGACTGGCTATATTCATTATTTAAATAAACTGGTTTATCAGAATAAGTAGCTTTAGGTATTTCTATTACTAAAATAACTTTCCCATCTTTTTCTATTTCTTTTACATTATCATCAGTAATTATATTTTTACTTACTCTTTCATGATTATTAAGTGTGTCAAAAAGATCTTTTTTTATTTTGGCAACATCATTAACCCCTACAACTTCCTTTGTAACATCATCCACCCCTAGAATTAATACTCCACCATTTGTATTAGCAAATGCAGAGTAAGTCTTAATAGCTTCTTTAGGAAAGCTATTTTTGGCTTTTTTAAATTCTATTTCTCTATTTTCTTCCCCAAATTTATTATTAAAATTCATTCTATTCTCCTCTTAAAGATACTTTAATATTCAGAATGAGTATTGTTCTTAATTAAGTTTAAGTTTATATTTTATACAACAATCCACCAAACTTAGCATAATTAACCTTAACTCCATCATCAAGATCAATAGCTAACTTTTCCTCTGCCATATGTTTTACTTCTTCATCATATTTTTTGATTTCATCAAACTGTACTTGAAGTCCTTTTATTCTCTTCTCGGTATTCTTTTTATCTTTAGCATTAGTTTCTATTTCTAACTCTTCATGAGCAGATTTAATTCTTGAATCTAATCTCTCTTGATATTTTAGTAGATAGTCTTGTCTTAATTTTGCTACTGTCATTGGATTATATCTATGCATATATACTAGAGCATTAAACCCTTTTGTCTTTCCACTTGTGAATAACCAATAGATTGGTCTCTTTTGGTATCTCTGTACATGGTCTTTTATAAAATCATTCATGAAATATTTTGAAATTGTTTCTCTTGCTGTTTCCCCGTTTTTTCTATCTAAAGCATCAGCAATAAAATCTAAATTTTCTTCTAAAGTTTCTAACCCATAGATAGCAGTTACAACCTCTTCAAATCTTTTTACAATACTATCTTCAAAGGCAAAAGTATCTGCAATAATAGGGATAATGGCATCATTATCAGGAATATATTTAGAGTTATTAATAGAGTGTCTAATTTCTCCATTTGCACCTAAAATTTGATAGTCATCTCCTGTTACAACTAATTTATCATCTGAGTTAGCCATAATAAGACCTGGTTTATCAAGAGAATATCTTCCCATGATTACTCCTACGCAGTAAGAGATAAATTGTTTCGCTATTTCAGATTTAGAAAATTCTAATTTTCCATCTTCAGTGATTGAAGTTTCTTTTTTTAGTAGAGTAATATCTTTTAATTCTACTTTTTCATCCATTTCATCTTGTAGTTCATAGATTTCAATGAATAATCTATTTAGCTCTTCTTCATTTTTGTGCATTTGGAAGAATTGTTCTGTCCAATAATCACAATACTTATTATAGCTTTCTTTTAGATTGTTTCCTTCTATTAAACTTAATTTTTCAAAATCCCATGAAGTTTCACGAGAGTTCCATTCTTGTTTGGCTATTTTTATATTTTTTTGGACTAATACATCAAAAATATTATTTTTAATATATGTTGCTGGTAAATTAACTACATCTCCTATTTGTAAATTTATTGTAGGATTCAATATTTTTGTTAATTCCTGATATATGCGTGTATTTAAAATTCCAAGTAAATTTTTTAAATTTTTATCCGTAAAATAACACATTCCACCTACATCATGAATAAATCCATTTGGATAACATCTAAAAGAAGAACCTGCCGATGTTATTAATCCCCATGAAATTGATTCTCTAAAATAAAAATCAGTATTTTGTGGTCTTGACCTTACTTTACCCTTATAATCTTTAAAATTTCTAATTTCATCTCCATCATTTTCCCAGTTAACTAAATACTCTTGATTTCCATACCATTTTCTTTTTTCTCCACCTTTATTATATGGAAACCATTTCTTTAAACTTTCTAAAGCTTCTTGAGAATTTCCCATACCAAAACCTGCTTTAGTTATATCTATTTCCTGCCATAATCTTATAAATCTATCATTATCTGCTGTTGCTAATCCTTGTTTTGCATCACCTACATCACCAAGCTTTTCACTTGTTTCAAATATCTCTCTAACCCTCTCACTCACCCAATAAGCAATAGGAGAGCCTGGAATTTTTTCAAAATCTTTTTGGTTGGAAGAATATCTATTAAATTCTTTTTCTAAGAACCATTCTTCTTTTACTTCATTATTTTCAACTGAACCTTTTTTCTTTATTAGTCTCCTATAAATTCCTCTAAAGTTTTCACTTTTTTTATTTTTCAGTACAAAAGAAACACTTCCAAAATCAGAACCAAAAACTCCCCTTCCATTATCAACCATATTTATAATTGTAGTTTCATCGATTAATTTTTTTCTTAATACTTCGAAACTACTTAAAAACATCCAACTTGGGATATTTATCATTGAAATATATCCGCTTTTTCTAGTTATCTCAAAACTATAATCCATAAATACAGTCATCATATCTTTCTCTGAATCAGGATAATTTTGTTTTAAATATTTTTTCAAATTATCGTTCATTCCACTTCCACCCATGTAAGGAGGATTAGTTACTACCACTTCATACTTAGCTGTCATTATTCTAGATTGTAGTGTTAATTTATCTAGTAGCTTTCCATACATTGAATAGAATAAACCATCTTTTGATTTTAGAATTTCTTTTTCTTTTTCTAGTTTTTCAAAATCTATATTTCTTAATTTTAGAATACTTCCATATTCTTTTCCATCATGATAGATTTCAATTAGGTAATTTAGTTCTATTAATCCATTTTTGGTTATCATATCTCTTGTATTCTCACTAAGAGAATTACTTTCCTGAATTGATAAACTTTTTAAAGTTATCTCGTTTCTTTCCATTGTATTAAATAGTCTTCTGAATTTTTCTCTGCCTTTCATTACTAGAGCAAATGTTGCTAATTGTCCTGCTCTATCATCTATCTCTAGTCCAAATAGATTATTATTTAAAATAGATTGAACAGAATCTTTTGCAGAATATCCTAAATTTTCATAAATTTGATAAAGTAAATCAAAAGCATATACAAGCATGTGTCCAGAGCCCATTGCTGGGTCTAATATTTTTATTTCTTCTATTTTTAGTTTCTCAGTTTTTTCTAATTCACTCTCTATATAATATTTCCAATTTGATTTTATATTTTCATCTATATTAAGAGTCTCTAATGCTAATTTTCCTAAAGAATTTTCTACCATATATTTTACAATCCATTTTGGTGTGAATAGCTGTGTAGCTGCTGGAATATTCTCTTTCTTTATTTTTATATTCTTTTTTAAGTCTGCAAATACCGAATCTTTTTTCTCAGAGTTATAAAACTGATATAGCCACCCTATCATCTCTACAGGAAGAATTTTTTCTTCTTTTCCCTTTCCCTCTACCTCTTCTTTATCATCATTTGTTATTGCTACTCTTAAATCCACTAAGAAAGATTTCTCTCTAAATAATCCTGTAGGGAAAAGTAGTTCTGTGAAGTTATTTTTTTCTTCAAACATAAATGGCATAACTTTATTTAGCTCACTACATTTTAATTCTAGAATTTTTGAATAAAGTTCCTCTATTTTTTCTGCATCTCTTAAGTTATGTAGTTCATTTTTTTCTTCATCTTTCAAATTTCCAAAAAAACTTGAGTGACCATAGTTATCAATTATATCTGGTTCTACTTTACTCGTAGTTGATGTTGTTATTGCTTCATCAATATATCCATTTAATTCCATAAATCTTAGAGCTACAAATCTATTGAACCAAGTATAGGCTATTCTCTCTACAAACTCTTCATATCCTAATTCTACAAAACTTGTCTTTAGCTTATTATATTGCTCTTTCTTTATTTTTATTTTTGTTTTATCTATAACTACTTCACGACCAAGCTCTATTACATCATCAATTTTATTTTCTTTGAATCCTAATATACTAAGTCTTTCACTTATGTTTTTTATTAAATTCCTTCTTGATTCTATTGCAAAACTTTTAAGTTTAGCCTTGTCCATTATTAAATCACATCCACTTTCTTATTTTTAGATACTCACTATTTTTTCCAATTCTATATTTGGATTTTCCAAAAGTTTTTCAAAGAATTTATTTAAATAGTTAAAATTAGGTGATATTCCTTTCTTCATATTAGAATAGTTGGATAAAACCAAGGCATTTCTAAAATATAATGAATTATCTTTGAATAGTTCATTATTAATATCCCAACCTTTATTGATTAAATATTTTTGAATAAATATAGCTATTGTTCTTGTGTTTCCTTCTCCAAATGGGTGAACTTGCCAAATAGATGAAGTGAACTTAGATATTCTTTCAACTCTTTTTTCTGAAGATAATTTTGAATAATCCCAATTTTTTTCTTCATCAAAATCATATTTTAAATAATCTAATAAATTATTATAATTACCATAAGTAACAGTGTCATTACCTAAAATAGGTTCTTCTTTAGTTATATTATAGTCACGAAATTTTCCAGCATACTCTTTTAGTTCTCCTGAAAATACTCCTTTAAACAATTGCTCATGAATACTTTTTAAATATATTGGACTAAATACAAAGCTTTTATCTTCTAGTATTTCTGCAATTCTTGTGGATACTATATCACACTCATGATTATTTCTAATAGTTTTGTCTGTAAGGTCTTGATTTTTATAATAGTTTTTTAAAGCTTCTTCTACTTCTTTATATGATTTTTTACCTTCTATTGAATCTTTTGTTAGTTCTATTAAATATTTTGAAGGAGTTAATCCATCTACTTCATTTAACCCTATAGCTATTTCCCAATTTTCTTTTTTTTTCATTGCTGATATATCTAATTCATCATTAATAATATATCCATCGTGATTAATAATCATTTAAATCACATCCACTTTCTTATTCTCCTTAATTGCATCTAATAGTTCTCTCTCTAATTTGTCTAAATCTTTTTTTGCTTCAGCAATACAACTTTTTATCTCTTGTTCTGTTCCCATATTTTTTTGTGGTTTCATTTTAAATTGTCTTACTATTCTTTCTTGTGGTTTTACTGGGGGGACAGAAGCAGTTGGTGTAGGTTCTTTCACTACTCCATCTTCTTTCTTTTTCCTATCTTCTTCCAAATTCTTAATTCTTAATTCTATTGTTATATCAACTTTAGAAATAGTATAGTTTTTCTGAAATACATTAACTCCTTGCGTGTCCATTATCTCTTTTATTAACTTCTCATATTCTTCAGAAGCTATACATAGAGCATCTCCATCAGATAATTTTCCTATACAAATTTCTTTCTGAGTATTAACTATTTCAATTAATCTCACTCTCTCATTTTCAATTAATGTTTCTATTTCTTTATCAATAGTTTCAATTAATATACTAATTTCAGGAATTTTTCCATAAGGTTTCTTATTCTCTAATAATTCTACTAATTCTTTTACACTTTGTGAATCTAAAATTTCACTAATATATTCTTTGTTTCTCTCAATAGATGTTAGTTTCTTAACTCCATCATCAAATTTATTTTTATTTTTACTAAAGAAACTCTTAATATCATCTACATCATCAAATATATCAGCAAGTTCCTCTCCTCTTTTTAAGAAGTTATCTATTATTTGATTTGCTTTTCCTTTTACACTTAGAATCTCATTTTGAATTATATCTTTCCATTCTTCTAGAATAGATTTTCCAGGATATTCAAATTTAGAAACTCCATAGTTTCTTAAAGTATTTTCTGTATTTCCGATACTAATTCTACAGTTCTTTCCAATAGCTTCAACTATATCATCTTCATTAACTGTGATTCCTGATCCAAAAACTTCTTTTAATAATTTTACAGTTTTAGCTTTTCTACTAGGATCAATATCTTCTTTAGGAATAATTATTAGCTTTTCTTGATTATTTGTTTGAGTTTTTGTAAGTTGACTCTTAGCAACATTTCTATCATTGATTTTATCTCCATTAAATTCCAAACGGATTTGACCATAAACATATAGTTCTGTTACAAGCCCATGTACATCTAGTTCTTTCCACCCAAATGGAGTTTCACTATATTTATCCACAAGTTTTTTCATAGTGATTTGTTCAGAACGATCATCTAATCTTTTTATCTGTGCTAGTACATCATCTATAGCTTCTTTATTTATGTTTACTGAATTATCTTTTATAAAATCTAAAGCTGAATTCATTTCCACAGTTAATAGGTCTCTTATTGATTTTTCATCATAATTTTTCTTAATAAGTCCTGCTTTATTGAAAATTGTTTTTGCTAAATTCTCCAGTGCATCTTTAAGAGTTCCTTCTGCATTTTTATTTCCTGGATTTAATCTACTTCCATCAATATATACCTGTGCATCTGTTATTGCTTCTTCTAAGAAACTTTTTATTCTTGCTTTTCTATTCCTACTATTTTCTTGTTGAATATCACTAATTATTCTTCTGAGTATCTCTCTATCTTGGATAGCTCCCTTGGTTTGACAATATTCTTTTATTTGTAAATATTGTTTCATCTCTCCTAAGTAATCACTATTTTGTCCAAGTTTAACGATAAGTTTAGAGTCTGTTCTTGTTGACAGTATACTTATTTCTCCGTCATAGTCTTCTGATGCTGGAGTTAATATTGTCATAGATAGTGTTTCTAACCCTCTACTTCTAGTAATTTCATTTATCTTTTGATTAAACCCATAGGTATTTTTGGTTTCTTTAACTACAATTTTATTAGATGTTAAAATATCTTCATAAATTACAGTTCCAATCTCTCTAGTTATTGTTTCATAACTAATTTTTGTTTCTTTAATCTCTTTATTAATATCTTGTTCTTCATTTGTAAGGAAGAAATATTGATCTGCTTCTCTTTGAATTAAGTTATGAGTTTCTAATTTTCTTAAATGTTTCTTAATATTTTCTTTTAGAGTTTTTGTATCTTGATCAATTTTTTCTACCATGAAACTAGCTAAGTTATCCACATTAGTTTTTACTCTATCGTTCATTCCTTTTAGTAGGAAAAGAAGTTTTAGAAGATTAAGAGCTTCTACCTCCATTCCATCTTTTTCTGCATGAATAATTGGTTGTTTAGCACTTCCATCTAAAAATTGCTCAATGGAATCATAGAAACAGTAAAAAGGAACTATTTCTCCCAATGCTTTATCTTTCATTTTTATTCCAGCTTCTTGGAACCCATTAAGTAAAGAACGCTCTCCTTTTGCCATATGTTTTCCAGATAATCCCGTTATTCTTATATTGTCAAAAATATTTTGTAACAAATTAAATTGGTATCTTACAAAAGGATATGTTTCAGCATAATCAATATCATTTTCATAAAGTTTTAGTGTTGGTGCTTCATGAAAATTAATTGTATTTTGTATTTCTGTTTTATTTTGTATATAGTGAGCTTTTAGAGTCTCAAATGCTCCTGGAGTTTTTTCTAAAAGTCTTTTCTTAATTACTTCATCTACATGAGAACTGGATAGAGAAATCATAGTTTTGAATCTACCTTGAATTTTTGAAAAGTCATTTCTCTTTGTGTCTGCTTCTCCCAAAATTGCTTCCATGTTCTGTTGTGATGTAACTCCTACCCATACTCTTCCTTTAAGTGCAGTTCCAAGTTTTTCTACAACTGACTGTAAATTAAGCATTAGTTTTGAATCATCACCAATATATTGTCCTATCTCATCTACAAGGAATATTATTCTATGCTTTGAACCTTTCTTATCTAAATATTCTTCAAGAAGTTCCACAAAATTTTCTGGAGTTGGAAGAGTATCGGGAGTATTAATATCTTCTAACCATCTTTCTGCTGCTTCTACACTAAATCCTTCTAATTTCATATTATCAATTACATCTAAGAAATAATCTTGATTAAAAGATAAATTTCTTCTATCCTCTTCCCATACATTTCCAGCTTCTTCTTTATATCTCTCTTTAAAATCTTCAAATCTTCCTCGTTTCCAAATATTTCTCTCAAATTCTGCAACCTTTAGCATATCTCTAGAGAATCCTTGCATCTCATTGAACTTTTTTAAAAATGCCGTTACTATTGCGTCTTTCCCTTGAGAGGTTTGCTGGTCACTAACATTATCAATATTAAAAAGAATTACATCAGTATCTTCATTAGCAGCTTTTTTTATATTAGCAAGTAGCATTGGATTATCTCCAACTTTTTCATCAAAATACTCTGCAGCTCTTTTCCCTGCAAATTCTCTTGAATCTAAAATATTTCCAATCATTTTAAGTAGGTGAGATTTACCTGAACCAAAGAATCCAGATATCCAAATTCCCATATCCTCTGTTGGATTATTTAGTGAATTTACGTATCTTGTAAATATCTTGTCCATCTGCTCACGAACTTCTTTTGTTACTACATACTCTTCAAGTTCATTTTGATTTACGTTCTCATCTGATTTTTCAGCTTTTACTACCCCGTTAATATTTCTTGTTATATCTTTTCTTAAAAAATCCTTAATAGTAAACATCTATTTTCTCCCTATATTAATTTAATCCCAAATTCTTTAACTTGAGGTTTCTTTTATTTTTTTATTTATATATTTATATATTTATTCTTATTTTATATTTATTTTTCTATTCTATTTTAACATAAAATCCTTTAATTTAATAATAGTTTTGAGATTGTTATGCAAAGAGTGAAAGAAGTTATAATAAAAAAAATGAATAAATTTAAAGTAATTCAAATTTATCCATTTTTATATAAAAATTTTAGTGTTTATAGAAAATTTGAAACAGTCTCGTATTATTAACAAATATACGCATAACTTAATTTTACTCCGAATAACTAAACTTAAATATCTCTTAAAATACTAGAAAATTCTTGCGTTTTATATTTTAGAGTCCGCATAACTTAAATTTACTCCGCATAACTCAAAAAAAATTCGCATAACTATTTTAACAATGTTAGGGTGAGAATTCTCCCACCTCTACAGGTGGTGAGATGAATCGCTTATTTTTTTATCTTTTCATTGAATTTGATAGATAAAAATGGTATAATTTTCATATCAGTAAAAACTAATAAAAAGTTTGTGAAAAATTGATTTTAGATACTAATCAACATTCAGTCTTTAGTCTAAATTATCTTTTGAAAGAATAGGTGAGCCATATAAAATAACTTTAGTAGAATTTGAGTATGAAGTAAAAAAATATATTCAAAATCAAGGTGAATAGGAGGCGAATCAAAATGAAGTATAATAAAGCTTTCAAATATAGAATACTACCTAATAAAGAACAAGAAATTCTAATCCAAAAGACTTTTGGAT
>CAMTJB010000005.1 GCA_947072715.1 uncultured Fusobacteriaceae bacterium
CAATTATAGTAACTAAAATTATTTTTCTAATTATTTCTTTTCCTCTAAATTTTAAACGAGAAAGAGCATAGCCTGAAAAAATAGATATTGGTATTCCTAAAAATATAGTTATAGCTGCTGTTTTTATAGAATTACTAATAGCATTAAAAAAACTAGCACCTTCTCTTAAAGAAGGATTTAATAACTTCTTATAATTTTCAAAAGAAATTACTGAAGGAAGATAAGTAACTTCATCGCTAAAAAGAGTTGATTCTAGACTAACACTTATAACGAAACACCATAAAATTGGAACTAGTGTAAAGATTAAAAAGAGAAAAACTGAAATAGTATAAAGAAAATCAAATTTAAATTTTTTCATTTTTCACTTCCTTATTTCTTAATAGTTTTAAATATACAAGTCCGAATATTCCTGAAATAAGCATTATTATATATGTAATAGAACTACCGTAACCTATATTGAAAAATGAAAAGGTCTGACTATAATTATAAACTGTTAATGTTTCACTTGAAACACGATGACCTACTAAGGAAATCAATTCGTCAAAAGCTGTAATAGCACTTAGAATTTGATTAATTATTACAATTATAATAGAAGGAATAAGAAGTGGTACAGTTATATATCTAAATTTATTAAAACTGCTAACTCCATCAATATGAGCTGCTTCATAGATATCCTCTGAAATAGCCTGCATATTAGCCAATAGTACCATAGAACAAAAAGGTATTGATCTCCATGAAATTATAATTCCTAATATAATCAAAGTACCATATCTATTATTAAGCCATTGAATAGGTTCATCTACCAGATTAAAGGTATAAAGTATTTTATTAAAAAGACCTAATCCAGGATAAAAAATAAACTTCCACATAAGTCCATTTACAACTGGTGGCAAAGCCCAAGGCAATATAGCAATAGCAGTTAAAAAAGTAGTGGCTCCACTTTTTTTATTTAAAATTAGAGCCACCATAAAACTAAATATTATACCTAAAATAATCACAATACTTACAACTATAACAGTATTAAATAAGGCAGAATGAAAATCTAAACTTGTTAAAACTTTAAAATAATTTTTAAACCAAACAAATTTTCTAGATGATAAATCCGTAAGCTTATAATATTGTAAACTGTAAATAAATGTTAGAAATATAGGGTAATATACAGTAGTAATTAATAATGCTAAGCTAGGAAAAATCAAGATGTAAGCTAATTTATTTTGTTTTTTCATCTGACTATCCCCTTGTTTAACTATTTATTATTTTTAATAATTTCTTTTAATTTAGAGTCCATTTCGTTAAATGTTTCTAAAGGAGTAGAGTTCCCACTGGCCATTTTGTTAATAGCATTAGAGAAAACTTTACTCATTTCAGCATAATAACTAGGAACTCCTTGAGGGAATGGATCTTTTACTAATACAGAAGTTTCTTTCATTTTTTCTGCATTTTTTATATCCCCTGAATCAATAAGGCTATTTAACACTTCAGTTCTAGTAGGCATAACACTCATATCTTTATATAAATCAAACTGCATTTTTTTAGAAGTATACCACTGAACAAATTTTTGAGCTTCCTCTTTATTTTTAGATAAAGAAGAGATTCCGATTGCTTCAGTTAAAGCCATAGTTTGTTTAGCTTTTGAATCTTTTCCTGGTGGAACTATAACTTCAATATCTCCAATAACTTTAGATTGTCCCTCATTAAATGATCTTTCAACGAAAGATGTAGGACCTACCATGAAAGCAGCTTGTCCAGAAACTAACTGTCTATAAGTATCGATATCTTTAGATGTTAAGTTTGCAGGATTAACTAATTTATTTTTAACAACTCTATTGATAAATTCAAGAGTAGCTAAAGAATTTTCTTTGTTTAGTGTATTGTCATCATTAAATACTTTTCCATCTCTTAAATATGTTAACCAGATAAATGCTGTTGTTGTTCCTTCTGTTGCATTTAAAGGAAGAGTATAAGGATATTTTAAAATACCTTTTTCTTTTAAAGTTAACATTTGCTTTTCAACTTCTGCCCAAGTATTAGGTTCTGTTAAACCAGCTTTAGAGTAGATACTTTTATTGTAATATCCAATACGGAAATCATTAGCATAAGGAACTCCTAAAACTTTACCATCTATAATAAATGAAGCTATACTTGGAATATCAGCTATATCAGATTTATTCATTTGAATAGGCTCTAACCAACCAGCTTTTTGATATTCTCCTATAGATGAAAAATCAACTTCCATAACATCAGCAGCAGCTTTTTTTCCAACTGCAGCAATAGCAGTTTTTTCTCTTAAATCATCCCATGCAACAGTTTCAATATTAACTTTAATACCAGTTTCTTTGTAGAACTCATCTAACATTTTTTGAGTTGGAACTCCCCATTCAGGAATCATAAAACTAATCTCTTTTTTAGTATTTTTTTCAGTTGCAGCTAATGCAAAGTTTGAAGTAAGTAGAAATAGAACAGATCCAACAAGTAATAATTTTTTCATAATTCTCCCCTTTTATAACAATAAAAAATGACATTATTTTACTAATGCTCAAATTTATCATTAATGCTTATTTTATTTTAGAATTATGCAACACTTAGCATCATAAAAATTAAAAATTAAACGTAGTATCTAAATAAATAATTAAGTAAAATGCAAGTAAATTTAGTTATTATGCTATCTAATATTTTATATATTAAAATTTATTAAATTATTTGTTGTATATATAGTACAAATTAAATAATCTACATTTAATTATATTCATCCCTTAACCTAAGAGATATGATTATTCAATTGTTTCAAGACATAAGCAACACTCCCTTTAGAATGTCAATTAAAAATACATTAAGTTTAATTGTTGTCTTAATAATACAGTTTTTCCTCTTGTTTTGCAAGTTTAAAAAAATTTTAATTGACTTTATGGCTTTTTTCAAGTATATATAGAGTTGTGGATTATTTATTTGAAGAAATTATTTGTTAAAAATATATATAAAAGTATATATGATAATTTTTGAAAATGAGTGTGAAATTCACTATAATAAAATATAATAATTTTTGGTTCAACAACAAGTTGATTAAAAGGGAAATAGGTTAAAATCCTATACGGTCCCGCCACTGTAATGAGGATGAAACTAGCGTACACCACTGATATTTAAATTGGGAAGGGTTAGGAGTAAAGTGATTCTAAGTCAGGAGAACTGCCACAAATTAAATTTACAAACTCTGCGAGGACAGATTATGTAAGCTTAATTCGTATACATTACTTATTATTAAGTTTACTTAAACCATCGTTGAGTTAAAAGCATATCTAAAAGTATGTTTTTCAAATGATGGTTTTTTTATTTATACTATATTTATTATACTAAGATAGAATAGGAGGAAATATGCAACAACATAAAAACTTAATGGTTGTAGGAACATCATCTGGTGCTGGAAAATCAATAACAGTAACAGGGTTATGCAGAATTTTTTATAAAGATGGTTTAAAAACTTGTCCATTTAAATCTCAAAATATGTCACTTAACTCTTTCATTACTCGTGATGGAAAAGAGATGGGAAGAGCTCAAGTAGTTCAAGCGATTGCTTGTGCAGTAGAACCTCAATCTTTTATGAATCCTATATTATTAAAACCTAATTCTGACACTAAAAGCCAAGTTGTATTAAATGGAAAATCAATTGGTAACATGGCGTGGAAGGAATTTACAAAATTTAAATTAACTCTTAGAGACGAGATTGTAGATATATATAATAAAAACATTCGTGATAAATATGAAGTTTGTGTTTTAGAAGGAGCAGGAAGTCCAGTAGAAATTAATATGACTGAGATGGATATGGTAAATATGGGAATGGCAGCACTTGTAGATGCTCCTGCAATTCTAGTAGCAGATATCGATAAAGGTGGAGTTTTTGCTTCTATTTATGGAACTGCTATGTTAATGCCAGAGGAAGAAAGAAAAAATTTAAAAGGTATTATTATAAATAAGTTTAGAGGTGACATTAAAGTATTAGAACCAGGACTTAAAAAAATAGAAGCTTTGCTGAATATTCCTATCTTAGGAGTTATTCCTCATTTCAATATAGATATTGAAGATGAAGATGGTTTTAATAGTAGAATGTATAGAAAAGTTAATGAGAAAGAAAATGCAATTAAAGTTTCTGTTATAAAAAATGATTTAGTATCAAACTTTAATGATTTTGATCCACTAAGCATTTATCCAGATGTTAGAGTAAAATATGTTACTTCAGCTGATGAGTTAGATGGAGAAGATTTAATAATTTTACCAGGATCAAAAAATACTATAGAAGACTTTGTTAAAATGAGAAAACAAGGTATTACAGATAAGATAATTGAATCATCTAAAAAAGGAACTGCTATTGTTGGTATTTGTGGTGGATTACAAATGCTTGGAGAAAAAATAAAAGATCCTCATTCAATTGAAACAGAGTTAGGAGAGATTACATCTTTAGGATTACTTCCTATAGAAACTATTATGGAAAAAGATAAAAAGACAGTTCAATATCATGGCTCAACTCCAAAGTTTGATGGAATGTATGAAGCTTGTTCAGATTTAAAAGTTGCAGGGTATGAAATACATCAAGGTGTCTCAAAATATACAGATGAGAATTTAGGAAAAGAAGATGTAACATTTGTTTCACAAGGAAATATCTTTGCAACTTATGTTCATGGAATATTTGATAATAAGGAGTTTACTGATAAAGTTTTAAATCATATTCGTAAGCAAAAAGGGATGGAGCAATATGAAAATACACTTTCATTCCAAGACTATAGAGATATCGAACTTGATAAATTAGAAAAAGTAATGAGAGATAATTTAGATATGGATAAAATCTATGATATCTTAAATAAGAAAATTTAATAACGTATTTAAATAACCATTTAAATAAAATTTAATAATAAGTTATGGTTCGACATCAATCGATTAAAAGGGAAATAGGTTAAAATCCTATACGGTCCCGCCACTGTAATGAGGATGAAACTAGCATATACCACTGATTTATAAATTGGGAAGGGTTAGGAGTAAAATGATTCTAAGTCAGGAGAACTGCCATAACTTAACAAATCACAACCCAATCTGCGAGGACAGAGAGTGAATATTAGCATTTAATGCTTTAAAGACATTTTGGTACTCTATATATTTAGAAAAAATCCAGAAGCATGAAATACTTAGAAAATCACTTTCTCCCTGAAAAATTTAAGGAGGAAACAAAATGAAGAAAACATTATTAAATCTAGTCGCTTTAAAATTATTACTAACACAACCCATCTACGCTATGCACATATCTGAGGGATATTTAACTCCAGGATATAGTCTAATGTGGTGGGTTTTTTATTTGGCATTTGCTTTTGTAGGAGTAAGACAGCTAAAGAAAATTGAAAAGAATCTTAATAAAAAATTGTTAATATCTCTAGTAGGTGCATTTGTGTTTTTTATCTCTGCAATGAAATTACCTTCTGTAACAGGAAGTTCATCTCATGCAACAGGAATTGCTTTAGGAGCTATTCTTTTAGGAGTTAGTGAGATGTATGTTTTAGGGGGAATTGTTCTTTTCTTCCAAGCCATATTCTTAGCACATGGTGGAATTACTACTTTAGGTGCTAACGGAATGTCTATGGCTGTAGTTGGGGCAATAACTGCATCTTTTGTTTATAAGCAATTTATGAAACATGATAAAGAAAAATTAGGTTTATTCTTTGCAGCTTTATTTAGTAATCTTGCAACTTATAGTTTTACAGCTTTTCAGTTAGCTTTGTCCCATGGTGGTACAAATATCTTAGCTACGTTCACTAAATTTTTATCACTGTTTTTTATAACTCAAATCCCACTAGGAATAGTAGAAGGGATGATAACTATAATAATTATTGGAGTATTAAAAAAAGAAAATCTTATAGATAATGGAGGGGTTGTATATGAGTAGAAAAGAGACATTAACTTACATATTTATAATCTTCACAATAATTTTAGTACCATTTATAGTAATAGCTAATAGGGAATTTGCAGGAGTAGATGCTCAAATAGCTGATGTTATTGGAAAAATTGATCCTAATTATACTCCTTGGTTTGATTCACTTTTACCTGAATTAAGCGGAGAGATGGAAACTTTCCTTTTCTCATTTCAAGCAGCAGTAGGCGCAGGAATAATAGGATATATATTAGGATATTTAAGGGGGAAAAGAGTTGGTAAAAATAGTTGATACACCTTTAGAAAAAACTATTTTTTTTATAGCTAACTTTATAATAATCTCTTTTCAGAAAGAGGTACGGTCATTGATCGTACTTCTTTTCTGGATGTTACTATGCTTACTAGTTCAAAAAGGAAATATGCAAAAGAAATTTATAGTATATTTACCGGCGATGATTTTTATTATCCCTCCACTAGTACTTCAAGGAGTTAGTATTAAAGACGGAAGATTTTTTCTAAATATAGACTATTTTATTTTTATGAGAGTAATAGTTACATTAACAGCCTCAACAATATACGTGTCTAGTATGACTTTTAAAGAGTTTTGTAACTTAATGAATTATCTAAAACTACCTAATTTTATAATCGAGATAATTATATATATGCACAAATTTATTACTATAATGCTTCGAAATTATAGCGAGTATAAAGTTTCATATAAAAATAGGGCAGGAAAGTTTAATATGAAAGGCGTTGCAAATTTAGCTTTAATAATTTTTAAGAGATTATATATCGATCTCAAAAATATGGAAAATGCTCTTTATATAAGAGGATATCAAAATGGTTATCCTTTTGCAAAGTCTGTATTCACTTTCAATGTAACTAAATTCTGTATTATGGTAGTCTATGTTATAGGAACGATAAAAATTTTAGAGAGGTATTAGTATGCTTGAATTAAAAAAAATTAGTTTTTATTACGAAAAAGATAAAATGATTTTAAAAGATCTCTCTTTAAAACTAGAGAAAAATAGCTTCAATGTAATTATGGGTGAAAATGGATCTGGAAAGTCTACACTATTAATGCTACTAAAAGGTATTAATAGATTAAGAGATGGGGAATATTTTTTTAAAGGGAAAAAAATAATTTCAAGTGGAATAAGAAAAAGTGGATTTATATCAAGTATAGGATTCGTTTTTCAAGATCCTGATATTCAGATAATTGGATTAGATGTAAAGAATGATTTAGAATTTGGTCCTTTAAATTTAGGATGGGATGAGAAAAAAATTCAAGAAAATGTAGAGAAAGTAATGGTAGATTGTGATATAAAACATCTTGAAAACAAAAATCCTTATCTACTTAGTTATGGAGAAAAAAAGAGAGTTTCTATCGCAGGGGTATTAGCAATGGAGCCAGAAGTATTAATACTAGATGAGCCTACAACATGGTTAGACCCTTGGCATAAAAATCAATTAAAAGATATCTTATATAAACAAAATAATTTTGGAAAAACAATAATTTTGAGTACGCATGATATGGAATTTGCTAAAGAGTTGAACTGTAATTATATTTTTATAAAAAATGGTTCTATTATAGCTAATGGTGGAATTGAACTTTTTAACAATAAAGACTTACTAAAAGAGTGTAAGCTTCTATAAAAAAGATTGGAGGGAAAAATGCAATTCGTATATTTGTATTTAGCAGTATATATTTTAGATTTAATAATTGGAGATCCAAACTATAAATTGCATCCAATTAGAATAATAGGGAAGTTAATTTTAAAACTTGAAAATATCCTATATAGATTAAACAATAAAAAAGTAGGGGGCTTCCTATTACTGGTAGCAACTGTAGCGATAGTTTTTAGCGCATGTTATTTATTACTTTATTTATCTCTAGGAATTTCATCTACCCTATTTACAGTTATGCAAGTATTCTTACTATATACAACACTTGCAACAAAGTGTCTTGGAGATGAAGGGAAAAAAGTGTATAACATTTTAAAAAGTGGTGGCTTGGAACTGGCTAAAAAGGAACTTTCTTATTTAGTAACGAGAGATACAAAAGATATGACTGAAAAAGAAATAGTAAAATCTACAGTCGAAACAATAAGTGAAAATTCGGTAGATGGTTCAATTGCCCCAATGATATTTGCTTTTATAGGAAGTTACTTTTTCTTAGATGGTATATCTTTAGCACTTCCTATTGCTATGTGTTACAAAGCAGTTAATACTTTAGATTCTATGGTTGGATATAAAAATGATAAGTATTATGACTTTGGATATTTTTCAGCAAAATTTGATGATGTTCTAAACTTTATCCCTGCTAGAATTGGGGGAGGAATAATTATTCCAATGGGAGCATTGATACTAAATTATGATTATAAGTCATCACTTAGAGTATTTTTAAGAGATAGAAAAAAACATGATAGTCCAAACTCAGGGCATCCAGAAGCAGCTTTTGCTGGAGCCTTAGGAATACAATTTGGTGGAGAGGTTAATTATTTCGGAGAGATTGTAAAGAAAGAAAAGATAGGAGATAAGTTAAAGGAGTTCTCAATAGAAGATATTAAAAAATCTTGTAATTTACTGTATGCTAGTTCAATTATTACAATTTTATTTATTTCAATTATAAAGATGTTTTAGGAGGTATCTGAATGGTAGAACATGGAGGAAATATATACGATTTTACACAAGAAAAAAGAGATAAAGTATTAGACTACAGTTCTAATATAAATCCTTTAAATATCAATCCAAGCATAAAAAAAATAATTTTAAAAAACTTAGATTCAATGAATAGATACCCAGATATAAAGTATCTAGATCTTAGAAAAAGTATTGGAGATTTTAATGGGATTACATATGAAAGAATAGTACCTGGTAATGGAGCTACAGAAGTATTATTTCTATATTGTAAAAGTGAAAAAATAAAAAGAGCTACAATTGTTAGTCCAACTTTTGGAGAGTATGAAAGAGCTCTAAAAACTAATGATATAAAAGTAGACTACTCATATTTAAAAGAAAAGAATAAATTTGAGATAGATATAAAACAAATAATAAAAAATGATATATTCATTGATACAGAGTTGGTCGTTTTATGTAATCCAAATAATCCAACTGGAAGATTTATCCCTTTAGAACAGATAAAAAAATTAAATGAAGAGTTAAAAAAAAGAGATATTAAACTATTTATTGATGAATGTTTTATTGAGTTTATAAGTGGATGGAGAGAGATGAGCGCAGTAAATTTACAAGATGAAAATATCTTTATACTTAGAGCATTTACAAAATATTTTGCAATACCTGGTTTAAGACTTGGATATGGTATCTCATTTAATAAAGATAGAATAGAAAATATTTTAGAGATAAAAGAACCTTGGAGTATAAATAGTTTTGCAGAAGTAGTAGGAAGAGAGATTATAAAAGAGAGTGCTTTTATAGAGAAAACAGATAAATGGATAGAAAGTGAAAAAAAGTGGTTTTATGAAAAACTAGTAAAAGTAAATAACATTTTACCTTTTAAAACTGAGACAAACTTTATTCTAATAAAACTTCTAAATATGACATCAAAAGATTTTAAAAAAGAGATGTTAAAAAGAGATGTATTAATAAGGGATGCTTCAAACTTTGAAGGGTTAGATGATAGTTATATAAGAATAGCAGTTAAAACAAGAAAAAACAATACGAAGGTATTAAATACAATTATGGAGGTAATTAAATGTCAGGAATTTTAGTAGTAGGTCACGGAAGTAGAAGTAAGGAAGCTCAAGAGGGGTTTGAAAAAATTATAGATATGCTTAAAGATTTATGTAAAGGGGATCAAATTGTAGGAGCGCATATGGAACTTTGCTCTCCAACTATTGAAGAGGGAATAGAAACATTATTATTAGAAAATCCAAAGATTTCTACTATAAAAGTTGTACCTTATTTCCTATATACAGGTATTCATATTAAAGAGGATATTCCTGAAATAATAGAAGAGTTAAAAAAGAAATACACACATATAGATTTTAAATTTGGTAAACCTCTTGGAGCAGAGATAGAGATAGCAAAGATATTACAAAAAAGAGTAAATGAGTTATGCTAAAACGTGGTTTTGTAATAAGTGGTGGAAGTAGTAGCGTAGGAAAAACAACAGTAACTTTAGGACTGATGAATCTATTTAATAATATTGCTCCCTTTAAAGTAGGTCCTGATTTTATAGATCCTTCTTATCACAAAATTATTACAAAAGAACATAGCTATAATTTAGATGTTTTTCTAATGGGAAAAGAGGGCGTTAAACATAGCTTTTTTAAACATATGAAAGAGATGAATATAGTTGAAGGTGTTATGGGACTATATGATGGAATAAATAATTCTTTAGAAAATTATAGTACAGCACACTTAGCAAAGACATTAAATTTACCAGTTATATTAGTGGTTAATGGAAAGGGAAGAAGTTTATCTCTTGCAAGTGAAATATTAGGTTATAAGAACTTTGATAAAGAGGTAAATATTATAGGAGTAATCCTTAATAGAATTAATAGCAATCAGAGATACCTTGATTTAAAAGATGGTATAGAAAAACATACTGGAATAAAGTGTATCGGTTATCTTCCTGAAAGAGAAGAGTTTTCTCTAGATAGTAGACACTTAGGACTTCTTCAAGCACATGAGATTAAAGACCTTCATGAAAAAATTAATCTAGCTTCAGAGGAATTAACTAAGAGTTTAGATATGGATTTTATACTTAACAATACAGTATTAAACTATTCTAATAAGGAAACTGAAGATGCTAAGAATCTTTTCTCTCCACAAAAAGATAAATATAAAGATATAAAAATAGGAATTGCAAAGGATGATGCTTTTACATTCTACTATGAAGATAATCTAGAATTATTTAAAGAGATGGGGATGGATATAAAATATTTCTCACCCATGAATGATAGCACTATTCCAGATGTTGATATGCTATATTTTGGTGGGGGATATCCTGAGAACTACTTAGAAAAGTTAAGCTCAAATAAAACAATGATTAATTCAATTTATAATTTTTATAAATCAAACAGAGTTGTTTTTGGAGAGTGTGGAGGATTTATATACTTATCAAAAGGGATATATGATTCAAGCAATAATTTTTATCCACTTTGTGGAATCGCTGATTGTGAAATGAAGATGTTTAACAAGTTAGATATTAAAAGATTTGGTTATGCAAATATAGAGTTTAAAAACAAATACCTAGGTAAAGCGCATGAGTTTCACTACTCTCAAATTATAGAGAATGGAGAGATGAAAAAAGAATATATAGTAAGCAAAGAAAGTGGTAAAAAATGGATTTGTGGATATAGTGATAAGAATTTTCTAGCAGGGTATCCACACTTTCACTTTTTTAAAAGCTTAGATATTTTAGATGAAATACTAAAAGGTGTATACCAAGAGAGAAAAGGAGAAAGTAATGTTTGAGTATATTAAAGTACCTGAAGATATAGAGAAGAGAAGTTTTGAAATTATAGAAGAGGAGATGGGTGAGTCAGTAAAGAAATTTACAGAACAAGAGTTACCTATTGTAAAAAGAGTTATTCATACAACAGCGGATTTTGAATATTCAGATTTAATAGAATTTCATAATGGTGCAATAGAAAAGGGAATGGAAGCCCTAAAAAATGGATTTGATATTTACTGTGATACAAACATGATAGTGAATGGACTTAGTAGTAAAGCGCTTAAAAGTTTTGGAATAGAAGCTTATACTTTAGTAAGTGATGCAGAAGTTGCAACTATTGCAAAGAGTAGAGGTGTAACTAGATCAATAGCTGGAATGGAGAAGGCTTCTAAAGATAAAAAAACAAAAATTTTTATAATAGGAAATGCACCTACGGCACTATTTAGATTAAAAGAATTAGTAGATAAAAATGAGATAGAAAAGCCTGAATTAATAATAGGAGTTCCTGTTGGGTTTGTAGGAGCTGCAGAATCTAAAACAATTTTTGTAGATACAGATATTCCATATATAACTGTAAAGGGAAGAAAAGGTGGAAGCACTGTTGCTGTATCAATTCTTCACGGTATTCTATATCAAATATACCAAAGGTGATATATTAATGATAAAAACAGATGAGTTAAAAAAAGGAGTTACAACAGGAAGTTGTGTAACCGCAGGAGTTAAAGCTGGATTAGAGGCTCTGTTCAATAATAATTATGAAAAGAATATTCAATTACAAGCTCTTAATTCAGAATGGATTAATTTAGAAGTTTTATCATTAAAAGAAAGCCAAGATGGAGTTAGAGTTTCAGTAAGAAAATATTCTGGAGATGATCCAGATGTAACAAATAATATTGAAATTTGTGTTAGAGTAAAATTCATCTCTCATGAATTAGAGAAAGAGTTAAGTTCAGATGAGATTGAAAAAGGTTTCTTAAAGGAAAATATATTTATTACTGGGGGAAGGGGAGTAGGTATTTCAACTAAAGCAGGTCTTCAATCCCCAATAGGAAAATATGCTATAAACCCCGGTCCACTAAAAATGATAACTCAAGCAGTATCTGATTTTAAGACAAATATAGACTTAAAAAATAAAGAGGCGAATAGAGATTTTTATTGGGATGAAAATAGTAAAAAAAATATAGATTTTGAAAAAGGTTACTTTATTATAAAAATTTTTATACCTCAAGGGATAAAAAAATCCAAGCTTACACTTAACTCAAAACTAGGTGTAATTGGAGGAATATCTATACTTGGAACAACTGGTATAGTAAAGCCCATGAGTGAAGATAGTTTAAAAGCATCTCTATATACAGAGATGAAAGTAATAAGAGAGAGTAGTAATAGAGATTGGGTAGTTTTCTCCTTTGGTAACTACGGAGAAAAATTTTGTGAGTCTATAGGAATAAAAAAAGACATGGTAGTAATTATAAGTAACTATATTGGATTTATGTTAGAAGGGGCTGTTAAATTAGGATTTAAAAAAGTTGTCTTAGTTGGTCATATAGGAAAAGCAGTAAAAATAGCTGGGGGTATCTTTAATACTCATAGTAAAGTGGCGGATGCTAGACTTGAGATAATGGGCGCGAATGCTTTTCTATTTAATGAGAGTAACGAGACTATAAAGAAAATTTTAAATTCAAATACTGTTGATGAAGCTTCTAAATATATAGAGAATAAAGAGTTCTTTAATTATTTATCTGAAAAAGTATCGAATAAGTCGAATGATCATGTTCATAAAGATTTAAAATGTGAAAGTTTAATCTTTGATTTTGATGGAAACATATTAGGACATAGTAAAGAATTTTATACTTTAATAAATGAAATATTAAAACAGGGAGATGAGATCAATTTGTAAGATTAATATAATTGGTTTAGGTCCAGGGGATATAGAGTTCTTAACTGAAAAAGGAAGAACTACTATTGAAAAAAGTAAGATAGTAATAGGAAATCAAAGACATATAGATAGTGTTTTACCTATATCAGGAAATGGAAAAAATATCATAATAAATAAGATATCTGAGATAAATGAAATATTAATGAAAGAACTTATAAGTGAGGAAGTTAGTCTCTCCACTGAAGAAAAGGAAGATAAATTAATATCAGTTGTTGTTTCAGGAGATACAGGATTCTACAGTCTTTTAGATTATATTATGAGAAATTTACCAGAAGAGTTTCATAAAAATATTGAAGTAATACCTGGGATATCATCATTTCAATATCTATTTGGAAAGCTAAAAAAATGCTGGCATGACTACTTATTAATTAGTGTCCACGGAAGAGAAACTGATTATATATCTTATTTAAACTTTAGTAAAAAAGGGATTGTACTTTTAACTGATAAAACTAATAATTGGAAATCAATTTCACAAAATTTAGTTGAGAGTAATTTAAAAGATATTATAGTTACAGTGGGGTCTAATCTTTCTTATAGTGATGAGAATATATTTTGTTTTAGCTTAGAAGATTATGAAAAATATGATTTCTCCACAGAGAATCAAGCAGTTATTATTCTAGAAAAAAGAGGTGGCAATAGTGCACATATATGATTGTGAATTTATTACAGGGAAAGTCCCTATTACAAAACAGGAAGTAAGAGCTATCTCTATAGCAAAACTACAACTTAGAGAAAATTCAATTTTATTGGATGTTGGAGCTGGAACAGGAAGTATATCTGTTGAAGCATCAGGATATATAAAAAGCGGAAAAGTCTATTCCATTGAAAGAAATGAAGAGGGATGCAGTTTAATAGAAAAAAATTGCGAAAAATTTAATTGCACTAATGTAGAGATAATAAAAGGGAGCGCACCTGGAGTTTTACCAAATATTAGATACGATAGAATGTTTATAGGAGGGAATGGTGGAGAGTTAAAAGAGATTCTTAAGCACTTCATAAAATTCTCAACAGATGATTCTAAGTTAGTAATAAATATTATTGCATTAGAAAGCTTATCTCTAGCTAAATCATTATTAGAAGAGTTAAAATTTAAAAATATAGAAATTTGTAATGTTAGTGTAAGTAGAGGAAAAAGATTAGGAGATTATACTCTTATGATGGGAGAAAACCCTATTTATATTATCACAGCTGAGAAGGGGGAGTAATGGGTACTTTATACGGAATAGGTGTTGGAGTTGGAGAATCAGAAATGTTAACACTAAAAGCTGTAAAAACTTTGGAGAAGATAGATGTTATTGTTCTTCCTGAGGCAAAGTTAGGAGAGGGAAGTGTTGCTTACTCAATAGTTAAAGACTATTTAAAAGATAGAACTGAAAAATTATTTGTAGAGTTTTCAATGAATAAAGATATTGAAGTTAGAAAAAAATCAAGAAAAGAGAATGTAGATAAGATAAAAACATATTTAGATGAGAAAAAAAATGTAGGTTTTGTAACAATAGGTGATCCTATGATATATAGTACATACGCATATCTAATAAAAGAATTAAAAGAAAATTATAATATAGAGACGATTTCAGGAATACCAACATTTATAGATATTTCATCAAGAGTAAACCTACCTTTAGTATATGGAGATGAATCGTTAAAGATAATATCTTTTAACGATAAAGTAGATATAGAGAAAGAGATAGAAAATTCTGACAATATTGTATTTATGAAAGTATCGAGAAATTTTGAAAAATTAAGAGATGCAATATACAGAACAAACAATGAAAATAATGTTGTCTTAGTATCAAATTCAGGGAAAGACAATCAAGAGATATATTACGATTTAAATAAAATAGATATTAATGCACTAAGTTACTTTACTACGTTAATACTAAAAAAAGGGGGAATTTAAAAGTGACAAAAGTATATTTTATAGGTGCAGGTCCAGGAGATCCAGATTTAATAACAGTTAAGGGAAAGAAAATAGTAGAACAAGCAGATATTATTATATATGCAGGATCACTTGTTAATCCAGAAATAATTGGATGCGCAAAAAAAGATGCAGTTATTTATAACAGTGCAAATATGTACTTAGAAGAAGTTATAAAAGTTATAGTAGATGGATTTTTAGCAGGAAGACTAGTAGCAAGAGTGCATACAGGAGACCCTTCGATTTATGGGGCAATAAGAGAACAAATGGATATTTTAGATACTTATAACATCGGATATGAAGTTATACCAGGAGTTTCATCTTTCGTTGCATCAGCTGCTGCTATAAAAAAAGAATTTACTCTTCCTGGAATAACTCAAACAGTAATTTGTACTAGACTTAGTGGGAGAACAGAAGTGCCAGTAAAAGAATCTTTAGAAAGCTTAGCAGCGCATAAAGCTTCAATGGCTATATTCTTATCTGTACAGATGATTGATGAGGTAGTAGAGAAATTATCTGTTCATTATCCTATTACAACTCCTGTTGCAGTTATACAAAAAGCAACTTGGGCGGATCAAAAGATAGTTATAGGTACTTTAGAAAATATATCAGAATTAGTTAAAAAATCAGATATAAAAAAGACAGCTCAAATTTTAGTAGGGGACTTTATTAGTGGCGAGTATGAAAAATCAAAACTATATGATAAAACATTTACACATGAATTTAGAGATGGTATTCAAAAATGAAAATAGCTATTTGGTCTGTAACAAGAAATGGTGGAGAAAAAGCTATTAAAATATCTAAAGCTATAGGTGGAGAAGTATTTACCTTAAAGAAATTTGATATATCTGAAACAAACCAATTTGAAAGCTTAAATGTAGCAGTGGGAGAGAAATTTAACTCCTATGACTCACATATATTTATAATGTCTACAGGTATAGTAGTAAGAACAATCTCTAAATTTATAAAGGGAAAAGACTATGATCCTGCAGTTGTTGTAATAGATGAAAATATAACTTTTGCAATATCTCTTATTTCAGGTCATATTGGGGGAGCTAACTTATTTACTGAGAGTATTTCTGAAATATTAGGAATAACTCCAATAATAACTACCTCTTCTGATATTACTGGAAAGATTGCTATAGATATTCTAGCTGAAAAGTTAAATTGCAGAATGAAAAATTTAGACGAAGCTAAAGCTTTAACATCTC
>CAMTJB010000006.1 GCA_947072715.1 uncultured Fusobacteriaceae bacterium
ACTTTCAGATGCAAGATTCTTCTATAATGAAGATTTAAAAGAGCCTCTTCATAAGAGTGTAGAGAAGCTTAAAACAGTTGTTTACCAGAAAGATTTAGGAACTATCTATGATAAAATAGAGAGAATGGAAAAGATAGCAGGTGCAATAGTTGAAAAGTGTGGTTTAGAAAGTAAAAAAGAAAATATAGAGAGAACAATATATCTTTGTAAAGCAGATTTAGTATCTAACATGATTGGAGAAAAAGAGTTTACAAAACTTCAAGGATTTATGGGAGCGGAGTATGCACTTAAATCAGGAGAAAATGAAGCAGTTTCAATAGGAATAAAAGAACATTACTACCCAAGATTCCAAGGAGATATATTACCTTCAGGAATAGAGGGAGCTATTGCAGGTATATGCGATAAGTTAGATACTCTTGTTGGTTGTTTTGCTGTAGGTCTTATTCCAACTGGATCAAAAGATCCTTTTGCTTTAAGAAGAGCAGCTTTAGGTGTAGTTAATGTAATTCTTAACTCAAAATTAGAGTTTTCTATTCAAGATATTATGAAGTTTGCACTTGATATTTTAGAAGAAAAAGGTCTTTTAAAAAGAGATAAAGCTCTTATTTTAAAAGATTTAGAAGAGTTTATGTTAAATAGAATATTAAATGTGTTTTCTGATTTAGGATATTCTAAAGATGTTGTATCTGCTGTTTTAAATGCAAAACACTTAACTTTATTAGAGATGAGAGATATGATTCAAGCTTTAGAAACATTAAAGCAAGAGCCTATTGAATACAATAAATTAGTTAATGTAGTAAAAAGAATAGCTAATATATCAAAAGAGTGTAAAGAAGCAAGATTTGTAGAGGAGTTAATTAAAGAGCAAGTTGAGAAAGATTTATTCTTCTTTATGAGTGAATTTGATGATAAGACTACAACTCTAAATAATGAGAAGAAGTATGTTGAGTACATGAAAGAGATGATTTTAGCAACTCCAATAATTGAAAAATATTTTGAAGAAGTTATGATTATGGATAAAGATGAGACAATAAAAAATAATAGATTATCACAAATGAAAATTTTAGATAATATGTTTAATAAAGTTGTTAATTTTAGATTATTAGAAAATACATTATAATAATTTTAAACATGCTATTATTGTTATAAAAAATAAAGTATTTATTACAACAAAAAAATATGATATATTAAATATAAGATTTATTTAATTTGAGAGGGGTAGCTAATAATTTAGGTACCCCTTTTTTTCTAGGAGGAAGGGATGAAGTTTTTAGGAGTTATTCCAGCAAGATATGCTTCAACAAGATTAGAAGCAAAACCATTAAAAGATATAGAAGGTTACCCAATGATAGAGTGGGTTTATAAAAGAACTAGGCTATCTAAGTTAGATAGAGTTGTAATTGCAACAGATGATATGAGAATATATAATGCAGTTTTAGAATTTGGTGGAGATGCAGTATTAACAAGAGAGGATCATCAAAATGGAACAAGTAGAATAGCAGAAGTATGTGAAAAAATTACAGGTTATGATGTTATAATAAATGTTCAAGGTGATGAGCCACTTATAGAGCCCGATATGATAAATACTCTTATAGAAGCTTTTAAAGAGGAAAAAGACTTAATAATGGGTACATTAAAACATAGACTTTCAAAAATGGAAGATATAGAGAATCCAAATGTTGTAAAAGTTGTTTCAGATAAAAATGATTATGCAATTTACTTTTCTAGAAGTGTTGTACCTTACCCAAGAAGTTTAGATATAAATAACTATTTTAAGCATGTGGGTATATACGGTTATAAATCAGATTTTGTAAAAAAATACTCTGAGATGGAATCAACACCTCTTGAAAAATCAGAGTCTTTGGAGCAATTAAGAGTTTTAGAAAATGGATATAAGATTAAAGTAATTGAAACTCCTTTTGAAATAGTTGGAGTAGACACTATAGAAGATTTAGAAAGAGTAAGAGCAATTGTGAAAGAGAAAAAAATAAACATCTAGCTATAATTTAGGGAGGACTTGTGAGAAAGAAGAGTTTTATAAAAAAATATTTGAAGAGAGTAATTTTAACTATGCTTTTAATAGTAAATTTTTCGTGTACAAGTTCATCATCAAGAGGAAATGCACCTAAAAATACAGTAAATAGTTACTATAATGAAAATGGAGTTCCAAGTTTAAATTATAAATTAGGGACAAACGCTGAGTATTTTAAATTTGTAAATGATACAAATACTAATCCTTTAAGTGGTACAAACAATAAGGCGTATTTAGATTTCTATAAGAATAAACATATAAAGGGTTATGGATCATCTTCAGCATATTGGAGATGGGAAGCCTATTATACTCAGAAGCAAATGAATTCTGTAATTAATAATAATCTATATAGTTTAGCGCAATCTAGACCACAAAATGTTTATACTTTAAAAAATGGATCATGGGTATCTGGTAGAGTAAGTGAAAATCCTGTGGGAACAGTTAAAAATATTAAAATAGTAAAAAGAGGTAGCTCAGGTGTAGTTATGGATCTTTTAGTTGAGGGAAGTAAAGGTAAATTTGTAATTACTAAAGAGGGGAATATTAGAAGACTGCTAGCTTTTTCATCATCATCATTAGATGGAAATGGGAATGTAAAACTTGTAGGAAAAACAGGGAAAGTTTTATCTAGTGGTGCAACTCTTTTCCCGTCAGCATTTTTTTCAGTAGAAAAAGTTGGGAATGGATTTAAAATATTTGGTGGTGGATTTGGTCATGGAGTGGGAATGCCACAATGGGCAGTAAAAGATATAGCTAATGCAGGATATAGTTATGATAAAATATTGCACAGGTATTATCCAAATACCAAACTATCAAAGGCTAGATCTATAGATGGGTTTGATGGAGAGTTAAGAGTGGGTATAACAAGAAACTCAAGACCAGAGCATCCAAATATAGCAATCTCTTCAGGTGACAAAATAAAACTTAAATCTGGATGGGGTAGTACATCAGTTTCAAAAAATACAAAAATACTATTTGAAATATCAAATGGAGAAACAATAGTTAAAACAAATGGTAAGGTTATAATGCGTTCAAAAGATAAAATAAAAGTAACCTCATCGTCTAAAATAAGAGTGGATTCTATTGTGAGATCTTTAAAAACAAGAAATCCTAGCTATAGAGGGGATTTTGAAATAGTCCCTTATGGAAAAAGCTCTTTACTTTTAATAAATATAGTGGATATAGAAGACTATTTATTACAAGTTGTTGGAAGTGAGATGCCTATTAGTTTTGGAGAAGAAGCTTTAAAAGTTCAAGCAGTTGCTGCAAGAACTTATGCAGTAAATGGTGTATTAGAAGGAAAATATAAAAAATATAATTTTGATTTGGTAGATACAGTTGCTAGCCAAGTGTATAATAATTTAGATGAAGCTGATGTTATAAATAAAGCTGTGAGAGCAACAAAAGGAAGAGTTTTAACATATAATGGGAAAATAATTCCTACGTTTTTTTACTCAACATCAGGGGGATATTCAGCGACACCACAAGAGATATGGTAATTATTATAGTGAGGTATTATGTTAGATAAAATAATAATAAAAGGCGCAAGACAGCACAATTTAAAAAATATCAATATAGAAATTCCTAAAAATGAATTTGTTGTAATAACAGGAGTAAGTGGAAGTGGAAAATCTTCCCTTGCTTTTGATACAATTTATTCAGAAGGGCAGAGAAGATACGTAGAATCTCTGTCAGCTTATGCAAGACAATTTATTGGTCAAATGAATAAACCAGATGTGGATAGTATTGAAGGGTTAGCACCAGCAATATCAATAGAGCAGAAAACAACCAATAAAAACCCTCGTTCAACAGTTGGAACAATAACAGAAGTCTATGATTATATGAGGCTTCTTTTTGCTCACGTAGGTATAGCCCATTGTCCAATATGTGGGACTGTGGTATCAAAACAATCTGTTGAAGAAATAATTAACAATGTGGTAGAAAAATTTGAAGTTGGTGGAAAATTAATTGTATTATCACCTTTAGTAAAAGGGAAAAAGGGAACTCATAAAAATTTGTTTTTAAATTTAGTAAAAAAAGGTTATGTAAGATGCAGAGTAAATGGAGAAATTCTTTATTTAGAAGAGGATATTGAATTAGACAAAAATAAGAAACATGATATTGAAGTTGTTGTTGATAGACTTGTTATAAAAAGAGAAGATGAAGAGTTTATAAGTAGATTAACTCAAAGTGTTGAAAGCGGAGTAGAGCTTTCAAATGGGAAAATAATATTAAATGTAGATGGAATAGACTACCACTATAGTGAAAACTTTAGTTGCCCTTATCATGAGGAGGTAAGTATTCCAGAGCTTAGTCCAAGACTATTTTCTTTTAATGCTCCTTATGGTGCTTGTCCTCAATGTAAAGGGATTGGAAAAAATCTAGAAGTAGACGAGAATAGATTGATATTAGATGAAAATTTATCTATTAGTGATGGAGCTATATATGTTCCTGGAGCTGCTGCAAGAAATACATATTCATGGGAAATATTTACGGCTATGTGCAGAGCTTTTAAAATAGATTTAAAAATTCCCTTTAAAGATTTACCTAAAGAGGATAAGGAAATTATTTTTAAAGGAACAAAAGGGAAAAAATTTAGACTAGATTATGATGGGGATTCTTTTAGCTTTCATGGTGAAAGGGAATTTGAAGGTATAGTAAATAATCTAGAGAGAAGATATAAGGAATCTTTCTCAGAAGCTCAAAAAGAAGAGATAGAAAACAAGTATATGATTGAAAAAATATGTACGTTGTGTCACGGAAAAAGATTAAGAGATGAAGTATTAGCTGTAACTGTAGGAGATAAAAATATTGCAGAGATTTGTGATATGAGTATAAGAAATTCATTAGAATTTTTTGAAAAGATAACTCTTACAGAGAAAGAAAAAAAGATAGCTTCAGAAATTTTAAAAGAGATAAAAGAAAGACTGAACTTTATGATAAATGTGGGACTAGACTATCTGACACTGTCTAGAGAAACAAAAACACTATCTGGTGGAGAATCTCAAAGAATTAGATTAGCAACCCAAATTGGATCAGGTTTAACAGGTGTATTATATGTTTTAGATGAACCTAGTATAGGATTACACCAAAGAGATAATGATAAACTTTTAGTAACGTTGAATAGATTGAAATCATTAGGTAATACACTAATTGTTGTAGAACATGATGAAGATACAATGATGCAAGCGGACTATATAATAGATATAGGACCAAAAGCAGGGGTGGAAGGTGGACATATTATATTTGCCGGAAAACCTGAAGATTTATTGAAATGTGAAGAATCTTTAACAGGAAAGTATCTAAAGAAAGAGTTAAATATAGAGATTCCTGAAAAGAGAAGAGAGTTTACAGAAACTATAGTTTTAAAAGGGGCTAATGGTAATAACCTTAAAAATGTAGATATAGAAATTCCTAGAGGGGTTATGACAGTTGTTACAGGAGTAAGCGGAAGTGGAAAATCAACACTTATAAATCAAACATTATTTCCAATACTATTTAATAAATTAAATAAGGGAAAATTATATCCATTGGAGTATTCAGAAATTAGTGGTATAGAAAATTTAGATAAAGTAGTTGATATAGATCAGTCACCAATAGGAAAGACTCCGAGATCCAATCCTGCTACTTACACAAAAATATTTGACGAGATAAGAGATATTTTTGCTGAAAGTAAAGAAGCTAAAATGAGGGGTTATAATAAAGGACGTTTCTCATTTAATGTAAAAGGTGGAAGATGTGAAGCATGTCAAGGTGCAGGAATTATAAAAATAGAGATGAATTTTTTACCAGATGTTTATGTTGAATGTGAAATTTGTAAAGGAAAAAGATATAATAAAGAAACTTTAGATGTGCATTATAAAGGAAAAAATATATCTGATGTTTTGGAGATGACAGTTCAAGAGGGATATGAATTCTTTAAGAATGTTCCTCAATTAGAAAGAAAACTAAAGATATTAATAGATGTAGGTCTAGATTATATAAAAATCGGTCAACCTTCTACAACTTTATCTGGTGGAGAAGCTCAGAGGATAAAGTTAGCAACTGAATTATCTAAAACAAATCAAGGAAGAAATATATATATATTAGATGAGCCAACTACAGGGCTACATTTTGAAGATATTAATAAATTGTTAGGTGTTTTAAATAGATTAGTTGAAAAAGGAAATACAGTTGTAGTTATAGAACATAACTTAGATGTAATAAAATCAGCTGACTATATTATTGATATTGGACCTGAAGGTGGAGAAAAAGGTGGAATGGTTATTGCTAAGGGAACTCCAGAAGAAGTAGCCAAGTCTAAAAAAAGTTATACAGGATATTATATAAAAAGAGAGTTAGATTCTTTGAAGAAAATAAGAAGTAAGGAAACAAAGAAGAAAAAGTAAATATATAAACAAAAAATAAAAAGAGCCAATTATTAATAATTGGCTCTTTTTATTAATTTTATCATAAATTCTCTGGGGGAGAAATTACTAGTAAAGTTAAATAATTAAACATCCTTGGGGAGGAAGGTATTATTATTTTCTTTATTATAGTATTTTGACGGTGATAAATATAAAAAAGTTTAAAAAATATTTTAAATAAGTAAAAAAATGAATTAAAATAAAAAAGGAGCCGATAAAATCAGCTCTTTTTTATTAAGTATAATAAATTCTCTGGGGGGAGAAATTATTGGCAGATCAATAACTGAAACTCTTTTTTCAATTATAATATTTTGACGCGAAAGTTTACAAAAAAGTTTAAAAAAAAATTATTTTTCTAAAATTGTATATCCTAACTCTCTTGCTAGTATTCTACCTGTTATCTCAACAACTTCACCAGTCATATTTACACAGTGTTTTAAGTGTTCTTTACTTCCTAATTCTTTTCCTTTAGTAAGTATTTTACAACAAGCAACTTTATGTGTTTTAGTAAATTCCTCATATAACTCTTTAGAAAGTAACATTGCTTTTTTAACTTCTTTTCCTTTAGATTGATTTCTACCAAAGAACATTCCTATAGCCATGACACCGGCATTAACAGCTCCGCAAGTACACATAGAGCCACCAATACCAACAGGAAAACCAGAGGCTAATTTTATTACATTATCATCAAATTCATTAGGGAAATGACTTAAAATAACCTTTATAACAGCTTCAGAGCAAAAGAAATCTCTGTTTCTATATAATTCTTCCCCTTCTTTTCTTAATTGTAAAATATTTATTGTATTATCATCCATTTGTATTTTTTCTTTTTTTCTAAAAAAAAGTTTCTTTAGCATTTAAAGCCTCCATTTATATATTCTATTTATATTTTATTTTTTTATATTATATTTTATCATAAATTTGTTTTTTATTTTATATTATATAGGTATAATATAAAATAAATAGTAAATAAATATTTGATTAAAAGGAAAATAGCTTAATATTTATAATACTATTTATATAACAAGAAAAATTTACTAAAAAGGAAGAGCGATGTTTGAATATTTAAAAGGAAAAATAGAGTATAAAAAACCTGAATTTGCAGCACTGGATATAGGAGGAGTAGGTTATAAAATATACATATCTCTAAAGACTTATGACAAGTTAAAAGTTGGAGATACCACTAAAATGTATATTTACAACTTTATAAAGGAGGATAGTTTTAAGCTTATAGGATTTTTAGAAGAGAGAGAAAGAGTTATGTTTGAAATGCTTTTAAGTGTTTCTGGAATAGGAGTTTCCTTAGCACTGTCTATTCTTTCAAGTTTTGATATAGAAGAGATTAGAAAGGTCGTTGCTGATGAAGACTTTAAAACTTTAAAAAAGGTTCCTAAACTAGGAGAAAAAAAATCAAAACAGATTATTTTAGATTTAAAAACTAAGTTAGGTTCATTAGAAATGATTTCAAGTGGAGGACTATTTACTTCTGAAATAGATGTGTCTCTTCAAATAATGGAAGAGGTATATTTAGCTTTAGAAAGCTTAGGATACTCTAGAAAAGAGATAGATTCTTTAGTTACTAGAGAGGAATTGAAAAAATTAGAAAGCATTGAAACAGCTATAAAGTTTGTTCTTAAGAAAATAAGAGAAAAAAAATAGTTGGAATAAGAAATAAAAATCAGTAAAATAACAGATATTTTATATATTTATTACATATTAGTGTTATCAAAAATTTTATATTAAGTAATTAGGGGGTAGTAAAATGAGAAAAATTTATATTTTAGATACAAATGTATTAATTCATGACCCAAACTGCATTTATAATTTTGTGGATAATGATGTTGTCCTTCCTATTTTTGTAATAGAGGAGATAGATAGCCTAAAAAGAAAACCAGAAACAGCTATTCAGGCAAGACTTGCTGCTAGAGTTTTGGATGAGATAAGAGGGCAGGGATGCCTAGCTAAAGGTGTAAAATTAAAAAATGGAATAAATTTTAGAGTAGAAATAAGCTGTGATTTATCATTACTACCAAACTCTTTAAGAAGAGAGGTTATGGATAATAACATTTTAGCAATAGTGTTAGAAATTTTAAAAAATAATGCTGATAAAAAAGTTGTTTTAGTAACTAAAGATATAAATATGAGAATAAAAGCTGATTCTTTAGGTATTAATGTAGAAGACTATCAGACTGATATGGTTGAATATTCAGAACTTTATGAGGGTGTAATAGAGTTAGAAGTTTCTAAAGAGATTTTTGATAAATATGAAAAAACAGGAAAAATACCGTTAATAGACTTGGGAGTAAAGGAAGTGGTTCCACCAAACGTATTTATTAAAATGAAATATAAAGATAAAGAGACAACAGGAAGATACTGTGAAGGAAAAATCAAAAAGTTAGTATATGGTGATATTAACGCTTGGGGAGCAAGAGCAAGAAATGATGAACAAAGATACGCTATGGATCTTTTAATGGACCCTAATATAAAAGTAGTTTCTCTTGTTGGAAAAGCTGGAACTGGAAAAACATTACTTGCAATAGCAAGTGGACTTGAGCAAGTAATAGAGAGAAAGATTTATAAAAAATTGCTTATAGCAAGACCAGTAATCCCTATGGGAAAAGATATTGGTTATTTACCAGGAAGTGAAAAAGAAAAATTAAGACCATGGATGCAACCTATTTATGATAATATTGATTTTTTATCAGAAGCAAAGGATGATAAAACAGGAGAGAAAGTAGTTGAAGGTTTAGAAGCTATGGGACTTTTAAAGATAGAAGCTTTAACTTATATAAGAGGAAGATCTATACCTAATGGTTTTATAATTATTGATGAAGCACAAAATTTAACTCCTTTAGAGGTAAAAACAATTGTAACGAGAGCAGGAACAGATACAAAAATTGTATTTACAGGAGATCCATACCAAATTGATAGTCCATATTTAGACGCTAATACAAATGGACTTACTTATATGGCTGAAAAATTAAAAAATGAAGTACTATCAGGGCATATTACTTTAAAGAAAGGGGAAAGATCTCCACTTGCTGAAATAGCAGCAAAGTTACTTTAATAGTAAGGAATGAATTACATAAAATTTTAAATTGATGGTAAATAGTAATTAAAAAGTGGTAGCTAAGATATCTGATTTTAATGTAGATATCTTAGCTATATTTTTATTTAAAAATCATATAGTAAAAATTAAGTTCAAAAAATAATTTTACAAAATATATGCTTTGTGGTAAGATAGATAGAATTTTAAAATATATAATTACAGTTTTGCTGTAAGAGATGTTCGGAACCCTCCATCTATAAAAAACTAGGTCATAAACTAGACAACGAGGGGATAAGTGTTCCCTTTTTTTTATGCTTAAAAAAATAAAAAGATATATGATGGGGATTCTTATACAAAAAAATAAAGTGTTAAGGAGAGTAAAATGCAAAAACATCATAAAAGAAATGACGAAGAACTACAAGGAGTATCACTGTTAGGGGATCAAAAAGTAAAGTATCCAACAGAGTATGCACCTGAAATATTAGAAACTTTTATAAATAAACATCAAGGAAATGATTATATGGTTAATTTTACTTGCCCGGAATTTACAAGTCTTTGCCCAATGACAGGACAGCCGGATTTTGCTAATATTACAATTTCTTATGTTCCAAATATAAGAATGGTAGAAAGTAAAGCTTTAAAATTATATTTATTTAGTTTTAGAAATCATGGAGATTTTCATGAAGATTGCATGAATATCATAATGAAGGATTTAATAAAAGTTATGGATCCTAAGTATATAGAAGTATTTGGAGATTTTACTCCAAGAGGTGGAATTAGTATTAAACCTTTCGCTAATTATGGAATGAAAGGGACTAAGTTTGAAAAAATAGCTGAGGATAGATTAATTTCTAGGGGGTTATAATAGATGAAAGCATTAGTAATTTTTAGTGGCGGACAAGACTCTACAACATGCTTAGGTTACGCTTTAAAAAAGTATGATCAAGTTGAAGCAGTTTCATTTATATATGGTCAAAAACATAGTAAAGAGGTAGAGATAGCAAAGAATATAGCAGAAGAGTTAAATGTTAAATTTCATACGATAGATCTTTCTTTCTTTAAAGATATTTCGGTTTCTGCTCTAACAAGTGATGGAGATATGAATGGAGAGCATCCTCTTAATAAAAATTTACCAGCATCATATGTTCCTAATAGAAATGCTTTATTTATAACAATAGCTCATGCTATGGCTCAAACAGTAGGCGCAGGAGTGTTAATAACTGGAGTTTGTGAAACTGACTTTAGTGGTTATCCAGATTGTAGAAATGATTTTGTAGTTAGCTTAGCTAAAAGTTTAAATATAGGAGCAGAATCAGATATATTTGTAGAAACACCACTTATGTATTTAGATAAAAAACAGACATGGGAACTAGCTAAAGAGGTAGGAGTATTTGAACTGGTAAGAACAAGAACATTAACTTGTTATAATGGAGTAGAAGTTCTTAATGAATGGGGAATGGGATGTGGAGAATGTCCATCTTGTAAATTAAGAGAGAAGGGATATAACGAATTTATCAAGGGGGAAAACAGTGATAATTAAAAAAACTGTAGAATTTGATTTGGCTCATTTATTAAGTAATCATATGGGTGGTTGTCAGAATTTACACGGGCATACTTATAAGATGATTGTTGGAGTTTCAGATTCAAAAGATAACTTAATAAAAACAGGATCTTCAACAGGCATGATAATGGATTTTAAAGATTTAAAAAAAGCTTTAAATGATTTAGCTTCAAAATTAGATCATGCTTTTATATATAATTCTACAGATGAGTTTCAAGTTAAAATAGCAACTTTACTACAATCTGAAGGAAAAAAAACATTTGAAATGAACACAGAAACAACAGTTGAAAATATGACGCAATTATTTATGACTATGTTAAAACAAGAGATTCCTCTTATCCATAGTATGGAAATTTGGGAAACTCCAACCTCTAGTTGCTATTTAGAGGCTACAGAAGTTTAATAACTCATAACTAAAAAGAGGTAATTATGGAAAAATTTAAAATAGATGAAATATTTAAAAGTATTCAGGGAGAAGGAGCTAATTTTGGAAAGGAATTTGTATTTGTTAGATTCTGCGGTTGTAATTTTGATTGTAGTTGGTGTGATCAACCAACTAAGACTAATATCGAAGCAACAGAGGAAGGGCTAGTTGAGTTAGTTGAGAAAGAAGGTATAAAATCTGTTCTTTTTACAGGTGGAGAACCAACACTTCAACTTACAGAAAAACTTGTTAAGAGATTTAAAAATTTAGGCTATTATATTGCTATTGAGACTAATGGAAGTAATAATGTGCCTGTTGGAGTAGACTATATAACTGTTTCTCCAAAAATAGGATTAAGAAAGGATGTTATATTAAAAGAGGTTTCTGAAGTTAGAGTTCCAGCAGATACTTTAGAAATCGAGAAGTATATAGGAGTATATAATCAGATAAAAGCAAAAAAATATTTTCTGAGCCCTATATATTTAGAGAAAGAAGAAAGATTTGATTTTGAAACTTTAGCAAAAGTTTATGATGCTTTAAGAGAATATGATTTTAGAATTTCAATTCAACTTCACAAACTTATGGGGGTTAGATAAATTGAGTAAAACGCTAGAAAATAAGATAAATATTGAAAGTGAAATATCATCAATCTTAACCAAAATAGGTGAGGATATAAGTAGACAAGGATTAGAGGATACTCCTTTAAGAGTTGCCAAAGCTTATGGAGAAATTTTTGAAGGATATAAACCTTTTGAAGAGATTGTAAGTGTTAAAGAGTTTGATTTAGAAAATAGTTTAGAGAGAGAGGTTTCAATAGAAAATATACCTTTTTATTCTATGTGTGAGCATCATATGCTACCTTTTTGGGGAACTGTAAATATTACATATTATCCTAAAGGAAAAGTAATAGGTTTAAGTAAAATACCTAGAATAATAAACTACTTTTCAAGAAGGCTTCAACTTCAAGAAAGACTTGCAGAGCAGATTGGAAAAAAAATAAATGAACTTACAGGAGCAGAGGTAAAAGTTGAAATGAGAGCTCGTCATATGTGTATGGAGATGCGTGGAGTTAATACTTTTGGTAGTGAGACTGTTGTTAAATGTGAAATAAAATAAAAAAATAAAAAGGAACAGATTTAAAAAATATTTTGATTTAATAGAATGAATAAAACCTTTAGTAAGGGAAATTTTATTTAAAGAAAGATGTTAAATTTTTTAAATCGTTCCTTTTTGTTGTGGATTAATAATTAAATGAGAAAGACTTCGGAGGAAAGATGTTACAAGATTTTTTAAAAGCATTTACACTTATTTTATGTGCAGAGATGGGGGATAAAACTCAAATAATAGCTTTAACTTTTGCTACAATGTATAGAATGAAGGACATATTATGTGGTGTTGCACTAGGAGCTGGATTAAATCATGCCATTGCAATAGCTCTAGGAGTAATGTTAACAAAGTTTATATCTTTAGATTTTTTACAATTAATAGCAGGGGTAGTGTTTGTGATATTTGCAATACTTTCTATATCTTGTGAAGAGGAAGAAGATGAAGGTAATAGTAAGAAAAAATTAGGACCTATTTTTACAGTTGCACTAGCTTTTTTTGTTGGAGAGTTAGGAGATAAAACTCAAATTTCAGCATTGACTTTATCTTTAGACAGTAATTATCCATTGTTAATATTATTAGGAACTACTTCTGGAATGATTGTAACTTCTTTTTTAGGGATATTAATTGGAGGGAAATTAGGAAAAAAAATACCTGAATTTCACTTAAAAGTATTAGCTTTTATTATATTTTTAGTTTTTGGAATAGAGAAGTTAGGTAGTTCGAAATATCTAAATTCATTAGGGGTACATACTGTTAAAATTTTTTATATTACAATAATTTTGTTTGCATCACATAGGTTATATAAGTTTTATGAGTTTTTTAAAATGAAAAAAGTTACTCTTTTACAAAAGAAAGCAGAAGAATTATATAATTTAAAAAATATGATTTTTGAAAAAGTACAGAAAATTTGTTTAAATGGTAGAGAGTGTAGTAGCTGTATTGGAGAAGATTGCATTGTCAATTTTATATTAATTATTACAAAGGAATCTTTCGAAAGTAATATAAGGATAACTGATGAAGATCTTAAAAAAATAGGTTTTTTAGTGGTTAGCAATCTTCATAAAAAAGAGTTGGCAAAAGAAATATTAAAAGAAATAAAATTGTATGTAGAAAAATTTCCAGAGGAAAAAGAAAATATCTATATAGAGACAATAGAAGAATCTATAAAAAAAATTATCTCTGAATAGAATAAATTTATTTTATATGAGTAAAAAAAATATAAAAGGGATAAAAGAAAAAAAACCATTTAAATTTATAGAATTTCCTTTTAATTTTAGATAATTTATTATATAATTAATAGTATAAAAAAAGCTTTTTGGAGGGAACAATGATAGGTTTTGTAACAACAATCCTTTTCTTATCTGCATTAATTCTTATAGGTCTTGTACTTGTACAACCAGATAGAAGTAACGGGATGACAGCTAGTATGGGAGCTGGAGCATCAAATACAATATTTGGAATATCTAAGGATGGAGGACCACTAGCAAAAGCTACTACAGTAGCAGCGATAGTATTTATGCTTTCGGCTATGGTATTATATATTATAAAATAATATGTAGGCGTGTTGAGAGCTCAATACGCCTTTTAACATATAAAGTTGGTGATTTTTTGAATACACTTTTTAAAAGTAATGTTGACAATAGTGCACCATTAGCAGTTAGGTTAAGACCTAACTCTTTAGAAGATTTTATTGGTCAAGAAAAGATTCTATCAAAAGGAAAAGTATTGAGACGGATGATAGAAGGAAAAAATCTTAGTAATATGATTTTTTATGGTCCACCTGGAGTTGGAAAAACAACTTTAGGTAAAATAATATCTAAAGAGCTTGAATATAATTTTGAAACTTTAAATGCGACTACAGATGGAATTTCAGTGTTAAAAGAGATTGTAGAGAAGGCTAAGAAAAATTTAGAATTTTATGGGAAAAGAACAATTGTTTTTTTAGATGAAATTCATAGATTTAATAAATTACAACAAGATTCTCTTTTATCATCAACAGAATCAGGAACAATAATTTTAATTGGGGCAACAACAGAAAATCCCTATTATAATCTTAATAATGCGTTACTTTCAAGAGTTTTAATTTTTGAATTTAAATCATTAACAGATAGTGATATACATAAGCTATTAAAAAAAGCGGTAGAGTATTTAAAATTTGAAGATGTATCAGAGGAAATTTTAAATATTATTGTGGAAGTAGCTAAGGGAGATTGTAGAGTCGCTTATAATTATTTGGAATTGTATAGTAAATGTGATAAAGATATTCCATTGGACGATTTAAAAGATATTTTCAGAGAAAGAAGAGCTTCATTTCATAAAACTGAAGATAAATATAATATTATATCAGCAATGATTAAGTCCACGAGGGGAAGTGATCCTGATTCAGCACTATATTGGATGGGAAGATTACTTGTTGGTGGAGAGGATCCTAAATATATAGCTAGAAGATTAATGATTTTAGCAAGTGAAGATATAGGGATGGCAAATCCACAGGCTCTTCTTATGGCACATGCTGCTATGGATGCCAGTGAAAGAATAGGAATGCCAGAAATAAGAATAATATTGGCACAAACTATAATCTATTTAGCTATTTCAACAAAAAGTAATTCGTGTTATAATGGCATAAATAATGTTTTACAAGATATAGAAAAAGGTAATTTAGAAACTGTGCCATCACATATAGATTCTCAAGCTTTTGGCTATAAATATCCACATGATTATCCAGAAAATTTCGTTTTCCAAGAGTATAGCTCAAGAAAAAATGAATATTATATTCCAGGGGATAATAAAAATGAAAAAATAATTAGAGAAAAATTGGAAAAATTATGGAATAAATAAAATTGAAAATAGGAGGGAAAAACATGGAGTTAATAAAAGGTGTTAGAGGAACAAAAGATATATATGGAAAAGA
>CAMTJB010000007.1 GCA_947072715.1 uncultured Fusobacteriaceae bacterium
TTCCAGAGTTAAATAAAGAGATAACTATGGATATATCTTTTGGTGGAAGTTTCTTCGCAATTCTTCATAAAGATGAGATTGGAATGGAAATTTGTCCTAAAAATACAAATGAATTAAATAGAATTGGAGTAGCAATTTTAAAAGCTGTTAATGAGCAAGTAAAAGTTGAGCACCCAGAATTAAAACATATCAACTCGGTAGATTTAGTTGAAATATATGGACCAGCAAAATCTGCTGATGCTAATTATCAAAATGTTGTTATTTTTGGTGATGGTCAAGTTGACAGATCTCCATGTGGAACAGGAACTTCTGCAAAAATGGCTACGCTGTTTGCAAAGGGACACTTAAAAAAAGGGGAACTTTTTGTATATGAAAGTATTATAGAAACTAAATTTAAAGGAAAAGTTTTAGATTCTTATGAAAAGGATGGATTAATTTATGTTATTCCAGAAATAACAGCAAGTGCTTACATTACAGGAATGAATCATCTTTTAATAGACCCTCAAGATCCTTTAAAGTATGGATTCTCTCTAAAATAGAACTTATTTAGAAAGAAAAATATTTTTAATACAAAAAAATAATGGAGGAACAACGTATATGGATATAGTTTTCATATTATTATCACTTTTAGTTTTAGCGGCATTAGCATTTGCAGTTATGTTCTTTAAGGATTATTCTAAAGCAAAAGCAGAAGGAGTTTTAGAAAAAGATGGGAGTTTAATGGCGTTTTCAATAACAGGACTTACAGTTAACTTTTTTGATACATTAGGAATTGGTGGATTTGCACCAATGACAGCAGTTTTTAAAAACTTTAGGTTAGTTAAGGATGGAATAATTCCAGGAACATTAAATACAACAATGTGTATACCTGTAATAGCAGAAGCTATTATATTTATAAAAGAGGTAAAAGTTGAGCCAATAACTCTAATTTCTATGTTAATTGCAGCAGTTGCAGGAGCAGTAATTGGAGCTGGGATAGTTTCTAAGTTAGATGAGAAGAAAATACAAAAAGGAATGGGAATTGCTCTATTCTGTGTTGTATTAATTATGTTAGCTGGAAAGTTAGGATTAATGCCTGCTGGTGGAGAAGCAATTGGACTTTCTGGAATTAGACTTGTAATAGCAGTAGTTGGAAACTTTATATTAGGAGCTTTAATGACTTTAGGAATAGGATTATATGCGCCGTGTATGGCACTTGTATATGCCTTAGGAATGAGTCCATTAGTAGCATTCCCAATAATGATGGCATCTTGTGCATACTTAATGCCAGCAGCTAGTATGAGATTTATTAAAGAGGGAGCTTACCATAGAAGAGCTACAATGATAATAACAATAACAGGAGTTGTTGGAGTTATAATAGCAGCTTATTTAGTAAAATCATTACCTTTAAATATATTAACTTGGCTTGTAATGTGTGTAATAAGTTATACATCAATAAAATTATTAAAAGATTCTGTTAAAAATAAGTAGAAAATAAATAGATTTGAATACCAAGAAAAAAAAGCTACTTAACTTAGTTGTTAAGTAGCTTTTTAATTTTAATTAAAAGTCTATTTTAGTACCTATATTTTTAGAGATTGCTTGTTCATAAATATATTTTGCAACTGATACGTCAAAGATAGAACTTCCAGTTGATTTATAGAAAGTAATAGCGTTCTCATCTCTTTTTATTATAGCGTTATTTGCTATAATATCAGAGATTTCTATTGAATTAATAACTCCATCTAAATCTCCACTCTCTGTTACAGCATCCTTTGTATCAACAACAATATATTGAGCTTTGTCTAAAACTGACTTTGGAATCTCATTCATACTTTTAGTGTAAGATCCAATTCCATTAATATGGCATCCAGTAATAGTATCTTCTAATGAAAAAACCGGTGTTTTGCTTGTTGTTGCAGTGATAATTATATCAGAATTATCTACACATTCTTTTGAACTTTTTGTAGAAATAAATTCAATATCTGGATACAGTTTTGAAAGTTTACCAGCTAAATTTTCACAGTGAGCAAAATTAAAGTCAAAAATTTTAACTTTTTTGATATTTCTTATGGCTAAAGCACCAAGTATTTGATGTTCAGCTTGCCCTCCAGCTCCAATAATAGATAAAGTTTCAGAATTGTTTTTAGATAAATACTTAATACCTACAGCTCCAACAGCACCAGTTCTTATTTTTGTTAAAAAAGTACCATCCATAATACAAATTATTTCACCAGTCTTATCATCTAGTAGTAACATTTTTCCTAAAACAACATCTTTATTGATATTTGCATTTTCAGGAAAAACAGAAACTATTTTAATTCCTAAGGAATTCATACTAGGAATATAAGCTGGCATAAAAAGAGAAGTGGAATCATCTCCTACTGAAATATGAGCACGAAGTGGTGCCACAGTCTCTTTTTTATTATAAGCTAAAAGTGAATTCTCTATAATTGTAATAGCGTCTTTTATTGAAATTAACTCTTCCATTTGAACTTTATTTAATAAAAGCATATATCTCCTTTAAGTAGCAGATTATTTAGCAACATTTCCAGCAACATTAATTACATCCCATGTTCTAGCAAAAGGTGGAGAGTAGCAAAGATCTAACATTCCTAATTCATCCACTGTCATTTTGCAAGTGATAGCAGTTGCAAGTGTATCAACTCTTAAAACAGCACCTTTCTTACCAGCCATTTGACCACCAAGTAACACTCTAGTCTTAGCATCATAAATTAATTTTATCCAAATATCACTTTGACCAGGGTAATAATTTGTTTGATTCTTATCTTTAACAAAAACAGTTTTATAATCTATTCCCATTTTTTTAGCATCATTTTCAGTAATACCAGTTCTTCCCGCTTCCATATCCATAACTTTTACACAAGCAGAACCTATAGTTCCTTTAAAAGTAGTTTCAACTCCAGCTAAGTTCTCACCAACGATTCTTCCAATTTTGTTAGCTGTTGTAGCTAAAGGGATATATACATTTTCTTTCATTACTGAATGATAAACTGTAGCACAGTCTCCAGCAGAATAAATTGAATCAATAGATGTTTTTCCATGCTCATCAATAATTAAAGCTCCGTTAGGAAGCATTTTAATTCCAGTTTCTTTTAAGAAAGCAGTATTAGGTCTGATTCCTGTTGCTATAATTGCAAGGTCACAAGGATAAACTCCTTTATCAGTTACAATTTCAGAAATTTTTCCATTAATGTCTTTAAATTCAAGAACAATTTCATTTAAATGTAAAGAAACTTCTTTATGAGTTTTTATCTCTTCTTGAAGAACATCTGTAATCTCTTCATCAAAACTTTCGATTAAAATTCTTGATGAAAGTTGGATGTTTCTTATTGATTTTTTACCTAAATGAGCCATAGCTTCAACAGTTTCAAGACCAATATATCCAGCTCCAATAACAACTATATTTTGAATTTTTTCATCCATAGCTATTTTTTTAAGATTTATACCGTCAACAAACTCTTTTAAAGTAGAAACATTTTCTAATGCTACGTTTTTAATTGGAGGTATTATTGCATGTGCCCCTGTTGCAACCATAAGCTTGTCATAAGTATCTTCAAAAATTTCACCATTTTTTAAATTCTTAACTGTAATAACTTTTTTATCAGGATTTACAGATAAAATTTCATGGTTAATTTTAAGATCCATACCAGCTTTTACAAAATCTTCTGGACGTCTTGCGATCATATTATCAGGACTGCTGTAAAAATCTCCAACAAAATAAGGTAATCCACAAGCTCCCCAAGAAACTATATCAGTTTTTTCATAAACAGTAATTTTTGCTTCTTTGTTTAATCTACTAGCTTTTGCTGCAGCACTCATACCTGCAGCGACCCCACCTATTATTATAATCTTCATATTTTTCCCCTTTTTATAACTATTGTCCCTTGTTTATCATAATATTTAAAATCATTTTGTCAGTTTCGTTCATTGCATCTTTTCCAATTAAACAAGCGTTTTGAATTGTTTTTTCGATATCTTCATCAACGATTCCTTCGTCAGATCCAATTACTATTCCATCTTTTGCAAGAAGAGCAGCTTGTAATCCTGCACTAACTCCAGTAGCTATTTTTAAAGAACATCCAGGTTTAGCTCCGTCACAGAACATTCCAGTGATATTTCCTAAAACATTTTTGATAGTTCCTACCATTTCAGGATATTTTCCACCCATTAAGTAACTTACACCACAGCTTGAACCAGTAGAAGCAACAACACATCCGCAAAGAGCAGACAATCTTCCTAAATGGTTTTTCATATGGATAGCGATAAGACTACTTAAAGCAAGTGCTCTTAAAAGTTCTTCATGAGTAGAGTTTAATTTTTTAGCTGCTGCAAGTACAGGTACCGTAGCAGTAATTCCTTGGTTTCCACTTCCTGAGTTTGTCATTACAGCCATAGTTGAACCTGCCATTCTAGCATCTGATGCAGCTGATGTCATAGCCATAGCCATAGATTCTATATTGTCAGAAAGTACTCCTTGCTTAATGTTCTTTAATCTAGTTTTTCCAACTTTTAGACCATAGTCATTATGTAATCCTTCAGCAGAGATATCTCCGTTAAGTTCTATAATTTGGTCTAAAAATTTAATTTGCTCTACAGGAACAGTTTCAGTAAATTCAAAAATTGATTTAACTGTCATAAAACTTCTATCTTCTTCAGCAGCAGCAGTAGTTCCGTGAGATTCATCACATTGAGCTCTGAATAAAACTTCTCCATTTTTTTCAATTAAAGTTATTGCAGTATGGAAATCTTTTATTTCAACAGTAGCAGATTCATTACCTTTAGTAACAGTTACTTTTATATATAATTTATTTGGAGCAGTTGAAAGTTCTCTATAAATAAAATCTTTTTCTAAAAGTTTTTTAGCTTCTTGAATTTTTTCTTGAGGAATGTTATCTAAAACTTCAAGTTTACGAGAAGCATCTCCTGCAACGATACCAACAGCAGTAGCAATGTCAACACCTTTCATTCCAGTTCCTGGAATTCCAACGCTCATTGCATTTTTTAAAACATTTCCTGAAAGTGTTAAATTTACTTTTTCAGGCATATCTCCTAAAACTTCTTTAGCTTTTGCAGCAGCATAAGCAATTGCAGTAGGTTCTGTACATCCTAAAGCTGGTACAACTTCTACTTTTAAAACATCGATGAAAGATTGAAAATTTAATTTGTTATTCATTATTTCTCCTTTTACTCTATTTTAAATTTTATAAAAATATTCTGTGTTTAAAGTTAAAAATTTACTTCAATTTATACTAAATATTTATATATACTCATTATAATTCTAAACACTAATGAAGTCAAACTAATATGCTATTTTTTAAGAAAAAATTAGGAAAAAGAGTAAAAAAATTTGATTAGAGTGAACACTTTAACGATAAAAATGTTGACTTATTAAACAAAGTGTTGTATATGTGTAATATGAAAACAAAATTAAGTGGCGAGAGATAGAGAGAAGCTACGAAAAAACAAAACTATTTTTTAAGTAGTTCGTTTTTTCGTATTTTTATTTTTCGCCACTTTATTATGTCGATGCTTTATAAGTGTTTTTTTATTTTTATTTTTATTATTTAATAACTTATATTCGAAAAACTAGGAGGTAAATTTAGAATGATGATTAACAATGTTTATTTGGCAGAATTTATAGGAACTATGTTGCTAATTTTATTTGGTAATGGTGTTGTAGCAGGGTGTGTTTTATCAAAAAGTAAAGCTGAAAATGGTGGTTGGATAGTAATAAGTGCTGCTTGGGGATTTGCTGTAATGATTGGAGCTTATGCTACTGGGTGGATAAGTGGGGCTCATTTAAACCCAGCCCTTACTATAGGATTAGCAGTTGGTGGGATTTTTCCAGCAAATTTGGTTCTAGGGTATATAGTTTCTCAAATATTAGGAGCTATGACAGGTCAAATTTTAGTTTTTTTAGTATATAAGTTACACTATGATGCAACAACTGATCAAGGAGCGATTTTAGCAACTCACTGTACAGGACCAGCTATTAGAGATTATAAATGGAATCTTGTAACAGAAATAATAGGAACAATGATATTAGTATTTGGATTATTAGCAATAGGAAACCCTAAAAATGCAACAGGAGCAATGGGACCAATGTTAGCAGGAGGATTTATCTGGGCTATAGGAATGAGTTTAGGTGGACCAACTGGTTATGCAATTAATCCTGCAAGAGATTTAGGACCAAGAATTATGCATGCAATTTTACCAATAAAAAATAAAGGGGAGTCAGACTGGGCATATTCTTGGGTACCAGTAGTGGGACCTATCTTAGGTGGAATAATAGGGGCTTTATTATTTAATATATTATATGTATAATAGTTAGACTATATAATGAAGAAAATAGTATTTAAATAACTTTGGAGGTAATTTATGAAATATATAATAGCGCTAGATCAAGGTACTACAAGTTCAAGAGCAATCATATTTGATGAAGATCATAAAATAGTAGGAGCAGCACAGAAAGAGTTTACTCAAATATATCCAAAAGAGGGATGGGTAGAGCATGATCCTATGGAGATATGGGCTACTCAAAGTGGAGTATTAGCTGAAGTAATTGCAAAAACAGGAATATCAACACATGATATAGCAGGAATTGGAATTACTAATCAGAGAGAAACTACTGTAGTTTGGAATAAAGTTACAGGAAGACCAGTTTACAATGCAATAGTTTGGCAATGTAGAAGAACTGCGTCAATTTGTGATGGATTAAAAGCTCAAGGACTAGAAAATTATGTAAGAGAAAATACAGGATTAGTAATAGATGCTTATTTCTCTGGAACAAAAATTAAATGGATTCTAGATAATGTTGAAGGAGCAAGAGCAGAGGCAGAAGCAGGAGACTTATTGTTTGGTACAGTGGATACTTGGTTAATGTGGAAGCTTACTAATGGAAAAGTACACTCAACAGATTACACAAATGCATCAAGAACAATGATATATAATATAAAAGATCTTAAATGGGATGAAAAAATGCTTGAAGTATTAAATATTCCTAAATCAATGTTACCTCAAGTAAAAGATAGTAGTGGACTATTTGGATATGCTAATCTTGGAGGACAAGGTGGACATAGAGTACCTATCGCTGGAGTAGCAGGAGATCAACAAGCTGCACTATTTGGACAAGCTTGTTTCAATGAAGGGGAAGCTAAAAATACTTATGGAACAGGGTGTTTTATGCTTATGAATACTGGTGAAAAAATGATTGCTAGTAAAAATGGATTATTAACAACAATTGGAATTGGACTAAAGGGTAAAGTTGAATATGCTTTAGAAGGAAGTATATTTATTGCTGGAGCAAGTATTCAATGGTTAAGAGATGAACTGAGAATTATAAATGACGCTAAAGATACTGAATACTTTGCATCAAAAGTAAAAGATTCTGGTGGAGTGTATGTAGTTCCTGCATTTGTTGGACTAGGAACACCTCATTGGGATATGTATGCAAGAGGAACAATAGTAGGACTTACAAGAGGAAGTAATAGAAATCATATAATTAGAGCAACACTTGAATCTATAGCTTACCAAACAAGAGACGTATTAGATGCAATGCAAGAGGATTCTGGAATTAAACTTTCTCAACTTAAAGTTGATGGTGGAGCTTGTGCAAATAACTTCTTAATGCAATTTCAATCTGATATAATTGGAACAAAAGTTAGAAGACCAGAAGTTGTAGAAACAACAGCTTTAGGAGCAGCTTATTTAGCAGGTCTAGGAGTAGAGTTATGGTCATCTAAAGAGGAAATTAGAGAGAGATGGCACATAGATAGGGAGTTTGAACCAGCTGTTGAAAGTGCAGATAGAGAGAAAATGTACAAAGGTTGGAAAAAAGCTATTAAGAGATCTATGCTTTGGGAAATTGAAGATCAAGAATAATAAAAAAAATTTATGCAAGATAGGGATTAGTCTGACTAATTCCTATTTTTTTTTAGGATAATATAGTATAAAATTTTTATAAATTATAGTATAATTGATTTATATGATGATAAAAAGTCTAAAAATATGAAAAAACAATATGAAAATAGGGTGAGACGTATGAAAAGAGAATACTATTATTTTGATAATTCAGCTACAAGCAATCCAAAACCTGAGATTGTTTATGAAAAAGTGAATTATGCAATGAGAGAATTAAATGCTAACCCAGGAAGAGGCGGACATAGACTTGCAATAAAAGCTGCAACAGAAATATATGCAGTTAGAGATAAGGTTTCTAAGTTTTTTAATGTGGGGAATCCTTTAAATGTAGCTTTTACTAATAACTCAACAACAGCGCTAAATTTTGCTGTAAAAAGCTTAATTGAAGAAAATGATATAGTTATTACTACAGAGATAGATCATAACTCAACTTTAAGACCGTTATATACAGATAGAGAAAAATTAAACTTAGATATTAAAGTTTTAAATGTTGATGATATTTTAGTAGATTTAAAACAAAAATTAGAAGAAGTAAAAAATGATGGAAAAAAAGTTAAATTTCTTTGCATAAATCATATGTCTAATGTAACAGGGAAAACATTAGATATAGAAAAAATTGGAGAAATTTGTAAATCTTATGGAGTTAAACTAATAGTAGATGTTTCTCAAAGTGCAGGAATAATTCCAATAGATATGCAAAAGATGAATATAGACATCCTTTGCTTTACAGGGCATAAATCTTTATACGCTATTCAAGGGATTGGTGGAATTTGTATAAAAGAAGGAATAGAGATAAAGCCATTACTTTGTGGAGGATCAGGAAGTTATTCTACAAATTTAGTTCATCCAAGGGAGATGCCTGAAGTTGTAGAGGGTGGAACGGTTAATACACCAGGAATAGTATCTCTTGGCGCTGGAATCGATTTTATAAATTCAGTAGGAATACGCAAAATATACAATCATGAAAATCGTTTAAAGGCTTTATTTCTTAAATTATTGGATGAGATAAATAAAGCAAGCAAGGATGAAGGTAATGGAGAAATAATTGAGATTTATTCTAGTAATAATTTAGGAGATGGACCAGTAGTGTCTCTTAATATAAAAGATCAAGTATCCAGTGATGTTTCGCAAATGTTAGATGAGGAGTTTGCAATTATAACTCGTTCTGGTCTTCACTGTGCTCCTCTTATTCATAAAAAAAATAAGACAATCGAGAGAGGCAGTGTAAGATTCTCTTTTGGATATTTTAATACAGAAAAAGATGTGAAGTATGCTATTGATGCGCTAAAAGTGATTGTTAAAGGATAAGAAATTTCAGATAAGATTAAAAAGGAAAGAAGATAAAAAATGGTATAAAATTATGGGGAAATTTCATCGATAAAGTTTAAAATATGCATTGTTAAGGGATAATATTTAGGAATATTTATTAAAAAGATGATGCATTTTAAAAAATATAAAAGGGTGGGAAAAATGATTAAAGAAAAATTAGTTAAAGAGTATGACAAATTAAAAACATATCTTATAGCAGATATGGGAGAATTAGTATCATATCCAAGTGTATTAGATGAAAATGCAAAGGATACTCCTTTTGGTGAAAACATTGATAATTGTTTAGATAAAGCTTTAGAGATGTGTAAAAATTTAGGGTTTAGAATTTTTAAAGATCCTAAAGGTTATTATGGATATGCTGAAATTGGAGAAGGGGAAGAGATGATAGCAGTTCTAGGTCATCTTGATGTAGTTCCAGCTGGAGATTTAGATAAGTGGAATTCAAATCCTTTTAAAATGGAAATAAGAGATGGAAAAATTTTTGGAAGAGGGGTTCAAGATGATAAAGGTCCAACTTTAACAGCAATTTATGCAATTAAAGCTCTTATGAATATGCATGTAAAACTTAGTAAAAGAGTAAGAGTTATTTTTGGAACAGATGAAGAAAATCTATGGAGATGTATCAATAGATATATGGAAATAGAGGAAAAACCATCTATGGGATTCACACCAGATTCAAAATTTCCAATGATATATGCTGAAAAAGGGTTGTTACAATTCTCTTTACAAGGTCAAGGTGGAGGAGTAACTTTAAAAGGTGGAGATGCTTATAACGCTGTTCCTGATAAAATTGAATACACTTCAAAAGATGCTTCTGAACTTGAAAAAATTGTAAAAGAGTTAGAAGCTAATGAAGCTAAGTTTGAAGTAATAGGAGATAAGATTACTGTTTATGGAAAATCAGTTCACGCAGCTGTTGGTGAAACAGGAATAAATGCAATAAAAAAACTTATAATGGCCATGAAAAAAGCTGGAATTAAGAATTCTGGAATAGATTTTGTAAATGATGAAATTGGGAATGATCCTTATGCTGAAAAAATTTATGGTGTATTAGAAGATGAAATGTCTGGAAAATTAAAATTTAATGTAGGAAAAGTTGATATTAATGAAGGTCAAACAAATCTTTATATAGATGTTAGAATTCCTGTAACAATTTCTAAAGAAGAGGTTGTAGAGAAAACTAAAGAGATAGCTAAAAAATATGGCTTTACATATGAAGAGAGAGATTTCTTAAGATCTTTATATGTTCCATTAGATCATTTCTTAATAAAAACATTAAGAGCAGTTTATGAAGAGGAAACAGGATTTGATTCAACACCAATATCTTCAGGGGGAGCAACTTACGCAAGATCAATGGATAACTGTGTAGCTTTTGGAATAGTATTTCCAGACAGTGAAAAAACAGAGCACCAACCCAATGAATATATTAAACTTGATGATGTAAGAAGAGCATTTATAGTTTATGCAAAAGCAGTTTATGAGCTTGCAAAATAATTAATTTAGGGAATAGAAAAAATAAATAAGGAATAAAACTAAAAATTAAGTATAAATGGATATAATATTAGTATATAATATTTTTTTAATGTTATATCTATGTAAAAAAGGGGAGAAAGAATAATGGAAAAAGAGAAAAAGAAGTTTCAAATGCCAAGTTCTTATACGATACTATTTTCACTAATAGTAGTAGTAGCAATACTAACTTGGATAGTACCAGCAGGAGTTTATCAGTATGTGGATCCAACAGCATCAAAATTAATACCTATTCCAGGAACATTTCAATCAGTACCATCTAATCCACAAGGGTTATGGGAAGTTTTGTCAGCTCCAATAAAAGGGTTTTCAGATGCTAATGATATAGCTTTATTTGTACTTGTTATTGGTGGGTTTTTAGGGGTAATTATGAAAACAGGTGCAATTGATGCAGGAGTAGCAGCGCTTATTGGAAGATTTAAAGGAAGAGAAACACTTTTAATTCCTATTATGATGTTTGCATTTGCTTTAGGAGGAACATCTTTTGGACTAGCAGAAGAGACAGTTGCTTTCTATGCATTCATGACACCAGTTATGCTAGCTGCAGGCTTTGACACTATAACAACAATGGGAACAATTTTATTTGGATCAGGACTTGGATGTTTAAACTCTACAGTAAATCCATTCTCAACAGGAATTGCTTCAGGATTTGCAGGAATATCTATTGGTGATGGAATATTTATGAGAGCGGCATTCTTAGTTATTCAAATTGGATTAGTAAGTTTCATGCTTATGAGATATGCTAAAAAAGTAAAAGCAGATCCTACTCATTCAGTTGTATATGAAAATAGAGAAGCTGACTTAGAGCACTTCTTAGGAAAAGATTTAGAAAAAGGAATAATCCCAGAACTTACTCCAGAGAGAAAAGGGGTATTAATAATGTTCCTTGCAAGTTTTGTAATAATGATTTTAGGTGTAATACCTTGGGCAAGTAAATTTAATGTTACTTTATTTGAGGATATAGCTAATGGAATTAAATCTATACCAGTAATTGGAAAAGTGATTGGAGAAATAGTTCCTTTGGGTGAATGGTGGTTCGGAGAGATGACTATGTTATTCTTAGTTATGAGTATCATTGTTGGACGTGTTGCAAAAATGTCTGAAAAAGAATTCATATCTACATTCGTAGCTGGAGCAAGAGACCTTTTAGGAGTTGCTCTTATAGTTGGAGTATCAAGAGGTATAACGATAGTTATGAGTGCTGGAGGAATGACAGCTACAGTTTTAAACTTAGGAGAGCATCTATTAAAAGGATTAGGAAAGATACCATTTATTATTTTAACTTACCTATTCTATATTCCAATGGGATTCTTAATTCCTTCTACATCAGGACTTGCAACTCTTACTATGCCGATATTAGCACCACTTGCTGATTTCTCAGGTGTACCTAAGAGTGCTGTAGTAACAGCTTATCAATCAGCTTCAGGAATAATGAACTTAATAACTCCAGCATCAGCTGTTGTTATGGGTGGACTTGCTCTTGTAAGAGTTAACTATATTACTTGGATAAAATTCTCAACAAAATATCTAGTTGTAATTTTTGTTACAACAATACTTTGTTTAATTCTATCTGTAATTTAATAAAAATTTAAGAGCCTTTTTAAGGCTCTTTTTTTATAGAAAATAAAAATATTAAATGATAAAAAGATTAGACAATTAAAAATATGAAAAAAATAAAAAAAATGATAAGATATTATAAAATAAGTTGTTAATAAAAATAGGGAAAGATTAGAGAAAATGCTAAAGTAGCATTAAATTATATAAAAAATAATTAAAGGGAATTAAATTAACAAAACATCAGTTAAATTATAAAAAATATTTGGGAGGAAAAATGGATATTTTAGAAGTTAGAAAAGAAGCTAGAGAAAAAATGAAAGGGTTTTGTGCTTTATGTCCAGAATGTAATGGAGTTTGGTGTGCAGGTAAAGTTCCAGGTATGGGTGGAACAGGAACTGGGGAATCATTTAAATATACAGCAAGAGAGTTAAAAAATATAAAAGTTATAATGAGAACAATACATGGAGTAATAGAACCAAATACAGAGGTAAAATTATTTGGAGAGACTTTATCTTTTCCAGTAATAGGGGCTCCAATAACAGGAGCTAAATTTAATATGGGCGGATCTATAACTGATGCAGAGTATTGTAGTGATGTAGTAAAAGGTGCAATTAGTGCTGGGACAATATCTATGATTGGTGATACAGGGGATCCTACAGCTTATGTAGCTGGTTTAAAAGCGATTCAAGAGGTAAATGGGAAAGGAATAGCCATAATCAAGCCAAGAGCGAATAAAGACATTATAGAGAGAATTAGAAGGGCTGAAGAGGCAGGAGTATTAGCTGTAGGTATAGACATTGATGGAGCTGGTCTTATTACAATGAAACTTTTTGGTCAGCCAGTATCTCCAAAAACATTTGAAGAGATAAAAGAATTAGTTGAAAGCACAAAACTACCATTCATAGTAAAGGGAATTTTATCAGTTGATGAAGCTGAACTTTGTGCTAAAGCAGGAGTAGCTGCAATAGTAGTATCTAATCATGGGGGAAGAGTTCTTAATGAAACTTTAGCAGCTACAGATGTATTAGAAGAGATTGTTGCAAGTGTAGGAGATAAATTAACTGTATTAGTTGATGGTGGAGTTAGAGAGGGAGTAGATGTGATTAAGTATATAGCTTTAGGAGCTAAGGGTGTTTTACTTGGAAGACCTATGATATGGGGGTCTGTAGGTGGAAGACAAGAGGGAGTTACAACTGTTTTAAACAATTTAAAGACACAATTAATTCAAGGGATGATTTTAACAGGAAACCAAGATATTGCAATGATAAATCATAGAACTATAAGAAGAATAAAGAAATAAAAAACAGAAAAAGTAAAAAAAAATAGAAAAAAGTAAAAAAAATAGTTTACAAAAAAAGATATATGTGATAATATAATTCTTGTGTGCGGGAATAGCTCAGTTGGTAGAGCGTCAGCCTTCCAAGCTGAATGTCGCGAGTTCGACCCTCGTTTCCCGCTCCA
>CAMTJB010000008.1 GCA_947072715.1 uncultured Fusobacteriaceae bacterium
TGTTTATATAAGCAATAATTTATCCAAAAGGATACTACTTTTAGATATGAATAATCTTTAATTATATGCTTACCTATATATTTTACTAAAATTGGCTTTATTTCTAAACTTTTCCTCATTACTTCTTTCTTATAATCTGTAAATATAAATATATTCTTTTTTATTACTCCTATTAATCCATATAAATAAACTGAAGGAATTTTTCCAAATGAACTTTTTCTTAATTTTAAAAAGAAATTCTGATACATATCATTAGGAATATTTATAGGTCTATATTTATATATATCTGAATTAGAAATATTCTTAATATTCTTTGAAAATTCGCTACCTTTAAAAGCAATGTAATAAGAAAAAAGAAAAAATATAGTTTTATCTGAATAAATTGGACTAAGAATTTCACAAATCTCTATACATTCTTTTCTTATTTCACTGTAATTTTCCATAGCTATATAATCAAAAACTAATTTTCTAATACTGTATGGCAACTCATTCTTCTCTGTTAAAAATTTAAAAATATATACAAATATTATTTCATTTTTGGAAGATTTTGACCCAATTAAAGAAACTCCTTGATTAGTACTTTTTATTTGTAAGTGATATTTTTCAATTATTGCTTTTATCTCCACCAAATAATAATTTAAAATTCTTTTTGTTACTTGAAGTTCCTTTGCTAATTCACTCAATGTAATTTTTTTTCTAATTAAGATAGAAAATAATAAAAAATTTAACTTTTCATATTTAGTTAAATGTTGATTTTTCCTAAGAATATACCTAATTTTATTGGAGTCTTTTATGGAATTTATTATTTTTTGAATAGAAGCCTCTGTGTCATCTTTATTTATAAAATTATATATTTCTTTTAATGAAATCCTGATGTGTTGTGTGCTCTTATTAAAAATAAGAGCTATCTCTTCCAATGAAATATTCTCAATATTTTTTACAACCTTTACAATCCTTAAATGCCTACTATTTATGTACATATAACACTCCCCTTTAACATTTGTTTTGCTTTAAGTATAGAATTAAATGAAAAATAATATAATGTGAAAAATATATTGTTTTATTTAATTTTTTTTTCACTGCATTGTTATTTTATTTTATTAAAAATTTAAACAAACAAAAAAGCTGAACTATCACAAAGTTTCTGTGCTAATTCAGCCTCTTTTTTTATTTTATTATTTTTTTCATTTATTAATTTTCATTATTGTTCTATATATCATTATTAATAATAATATTCCACCAAAATATCCATTAATAACATATACTATATTCACTAATTTGTCAAAGGGTAACCATATTCCTATTATTAAAGCTACAATAGATAATATTAAAGTCAAAATTTTAAAAGAGTTTGTTTTTTCTTTTGTAAACCTTGAAACTACATTCCATAGAAGAGGTACTGCTGTGGAATATATTCCTGCTAAAATTATAAAAGCAAATATTGTTGAAAATATGGGGTATATATCATTAGCCAAAAATAACATGGGGATTTGTGTTCCAGCTGTTAAGGTTATAGAAGATAATAATCCTAAGCTAACTACTATTACAGCTAAAGAAAATAGAACTGCACCTAGTACTCCTCCTAATCTAGCTTCTTCTTCATTCTGTACCTTTGCTCCCAATGAAGCTAAAAATCCAGCTAACCATAGCATACAAAATCCTACATAGGAAAAAGCTGCAATATACCATGTGGGTGAAGCTTTAGTTATTTTATTATAACTATTTAGTTCTTCTAAAACTGGATTTAATAATGTTGGATTCAAACTCGAAAAATTTTTCACTATAGATATAACACCTACAGATATGGCAATAGTTACTATAATAGGACCCACCTTTCCAACTATATCTACTATTTTTGAAAGTCCTCCAATAACAGTTACAAATGCTAATATAACAATTAATCCACCTCCATAAATTACTGGTAAATCATAGTGTTCTTTTAAGGTTGCTGAGGCTCCAGCAACCATAACTATAAAAGATAAAAAACAGAATATTGTGGAAAAATAATCAAAACATATACCTAATTTATCTCCACAATAGTATTTATAAATATCATTTCCTTTCTCAAACTTCTTTTTATATCCCACCATTAAAAAACTTGAACAAACATACGCTAAAAGAATTAGTGTTAATATCCCACCTGATACTCCTAGATAACCATAAGCAGAAAAATATTGTAAAACTTCTTGACCAGTAGCGAACCCTGAGCCTATTAAAAATGCAATAATAGCTCCTGCATATGTCACTACTGTTTTAAAATTTATATTTTTATCCATAGGCTATTCTCCTTTTTGAAGAAATATTAAAACTCAGTTATTCCTGAAATCTCTGTTGATAATGCTTTTAAAGCTTTTTCCACAAGATTATATTTTAATTTATTTTCTTCATCTATTCCAAGATTAGGATTTCCAACAGGATATGGAATTGCTACTGTGGGTACTATTCTATTAGCTCCTACTGATTTTGATATGGTTGTTATTGTTGACATATGAACAACTCCTATACCATATCTTTCTATTTCTTTTAATATCGTTGCTCCGCAACGAGTACAAGTTCCTCAAGTAGATGTAAGTATTACAGCGTCTACCCCGTCATTCTTTAGAAGTTCACCCATTTCTTTTCCAAATTTAATTGCATTACCTACAGAAGTCCCTGTTCCTGTTGTTGTTAAGAAATATTTGTATACACCACCTAATTTTCCCTCTGCTACAAATTCCCTAAGCGTTTCTAAAGGAGCTACTCTATCTGGATTTTCATTGGCATAAACAGGGTCATATCCACCATGTATTGTATAATAGTTCCCTTCTCTTAAACTATTAAAATTACTTATATCATATTTCCCCCATTTTTGAGCACTGGCAGATTGTATTCTATCTGGATTTCCATGAGGTACAATTCCTCCAGTTGTAATTAAAGCTATTGTTGCTTTTGTTATATCTTTTATGGCCGCTGAAGGTTCTACTTTATCAAAAATTGGCATTGGTAATTCAGTTTCAAAAGGTTCATTATTAAGTCTATTTAAAAGCATATCTACAGCTCTTTCTGATCCTTTTTTATCCATAAAAATTGTTTTTCTTTTTCCCTGAGCTATATAATTATCTTCATGAGGTCTACCTAGCTCCACACCTTTTCCAAGCTTTATCACTAAATTTGCCATCTTAGCCAATGCATTTGACATCCCTACAGCTGAGGCTCCAATATCTGCAATTATGATACTATCTTTATATAGCTCAACTGCAGGATTTTCAATATACATTCCTGTAACTGCTGGGATTTTCATTTTTTCAGTAACTTCCTTTGCAATTAATCCACAAGCCATTCCATATCTTCCTGCATTAAATGCAGGTCCTGTAATTATAATATCTGCATTTGTATTTTTTAATACTGCCATAATTCTATCCATTGCTATCTCTGTATTTTCATTAAAATAATTATCACCACAAATTACTGTCCCTATAATTTCAACCTGATCTTTTAATAACTTTTCAAAAGCATTTGAAACCCCTACTCCACCAACAATGAATTGAGGTTCTATCCCTGCTTTATCCTCTCCACCAATTTGACCAAAAAATTGGTTTAAATAATATACTACTCTGATTTTTTCTGTCATTTTAACACCCTCCATTTATAATCTTAATATAATTTAGATGTGCAATTATGGAATCCAATTTCTGATGTAGCTCCTATTACTGCATTTAACTCACACTCAAAACTTCCATCTTCTAAAAGAGATCCTTCCCAACCACCTGCTAATGTAGCAATTGCTTCTATATTTCCAAGTACAATCTCTGCTGGTGGAAGAGTTATTAAATGACTTACATTTCCTGTTGAAACAACTGCTATTGCTTCTTTTGTAGTATCTGCCAATGATTGTGAATCTCCTGCTCTTCCAGAACATTCATCTGTTACTAGCACTGTTTTAATTCCAAAATCTTCCAATCTTTTACATATTAATAATAAGTCTGTATCAGGATTTCCATATCCTTCTTCAGATACTATTACTCCTTCTGCACCTACCATTTTGCAAAGTTTAGCTGTATAGTCGCAAGTTCTTATTTTTCCTTCCAATGTAGTCAATTCAGGTGTTAATACCACACCTAAAAAGTTTAATTCTTTACCATGTTTTTTATATAAATCTTTTATAATTGAGTTATTCTGATGTTGGAAAGTGGTTATCTTATCACAAGCTGCCACACAATTTCCACTTACTACAGCTCCATCTAACTCTTCATTTGGATGTAATAAAGTTGGTAAAATTTGTTGTGAATTAACTCCATATATATAACTATCATGCAATAATCCTTGTGAAATTAACATTTCCACATATATAACCTTGGGCAATGTAGAATGTTTTAAAACCTCTTCTGGCATACTAGCTATCTCATAAATTTCAATTTCATCAGCTACTATTTTTTCACCTATTTTACCTATAAAACCAGCTGCAGTAAGTCCTGCTTTTCTTACAGTTGATTCATGCATATGTGGTTCTAACCCCTCTATAGGAGTTATATCAATTACTATATTTAATGTTTTAGAAAAAGGTGTCCATTTAGCTCCTTCTCCCCACATATCTATTACGCCCTCTTGAAATCCAACTATATCTCCAATTGTTACTACCGCTACTCCATCTAGTATATTTACTTTTCCATCTCCAGCTTGTCTTATTTTAGTTAAAACTCCTGGAAACTCCTCTCCATTTCCACTTATATTTACACGAGGTTCTATAACGTCTTTTACAGGTATTATTCTTACTTTTTCACCTGGCTTAGCTAAATCAATTTTAACTTCTTTTATTTTAGTATTCTCTTTTAATTTAGCTATAATTTCTTCCTTATTAATAAAAAGTATTCCTTCTTGGATATGACTTTTTTCTCCAAACTTGATATCTTTGATTTTGATTCTTCCATGCTCTAGTCTCAAATCAATCACCTCTTTTTTTTAATAAATAAAATAATTTTTTATAAAACTTCACCTAATCACAATTTTCTAATAAAAAAAACTCATTCCTTCTTTAAATGCATTTTCTAATAATAAGTAATCAATTCTAGCATAGTCATTTGCATTTTTTATATCTTCTTTTCTCACCCCCATTGTATTTTTATAGTTTTCTATACTTTTACTTATTATCTCCACATGAAACTCATTTAGAAGAACAATCTCCTCTGTAACTATAACTGAATGATAAGAAGAAAACATCATTCTTAAGCTAGCACCTAAAGGATGACTAATAAGTTCATGACCTTCATATATCATATCCCTTACTTTTAATAATAATTTTTCCGAATCTCCTTTTACAAAATAAACATTTTCATATTTTTCTTTTACACAAGGATTATTTGTTACAATTATTAGTTTTTTCACTCTAGCCTCCATTTCAACTTTTATAAAACTATTATTATTTTGAGTATACTTCAAAATATATGAAATGTCAAATTTTATCATGTATTATATACAGACATTTTAATTTATTTTAGATTTTTAAAACTCATTTAAGTTGCATTTTTTATTTATATTTCATCATATTTTATTTTTATTTGTTTTGTTTTAGTTGATTTTAGAAAAAAGATGTATTATAATAAAATGTAAGATTATATATTATATTTTGGGAGGTAGTTTAATCATGAAAAAATTATTAATTGTTTTGGTTATTGTTTTAATTGGAGCTATATCATTTTTTTCTAGCTCAAAAAGTGATACTTCTACAGAACCTACAACTATTGTTAAAATTATTAATTCCGAGGAAACAAAAGATCTATTATCTGAAAACAAAGCTATTCTTTTAGATGTTAGAACTCCAGAAGTAATACGGAAAGAAGGATTCGTTAAAAATTCGATAAATATACCTTTGGAAGAATTAGAAACTAGAATTGATGAGTTAAATAAAAATAATACATACATAACATTTTGTTCAACTAATAGAAGATCTGGAAAAGCCAATGGAATTTTAAACGCTAATGGTTTTATAAATGTCTATCATGATACAGATGGAATAAAGAAATGGCCTTATGAGAAAGAAACTCTTAAATAATAAAAAAATGCCTTCTTAAAATTATTTTAAGAAGGCATTTTTTTTACATAGCAGCTCTAAATATTTCAGCCACTTCTCTTTCATTTCCTTTTCTTGGATTACTAAAAGCATTCCCATCTTTTAAAGCATTAGAAGCCATAAGTTCTATATCTTCATCTTTTATCCCTATATTTTTTAAACTTTTAGGAATTCCAACGTCTCCTGATAATCTAAGTATTGCAGAAATTGATTTTTCAGCTGCATCTAATATTGAAAGTCCATTTACATTTTCACCCATGAAAACTGCTATATCAGCAAATTTTTCAGGATTAGCAATCATATTATAACGACATACATGTGGTAAAAGCATTGCATTAGCAACTCCATGAGGCATATCATAAAGTCCACCTAATTGATGAGCCATTGCATGAACATAACCTAAGTTTCCATTATTAAATGCCATACCAGCTAATATAGAACCATATGCCATATTTTCTCTAGCTTTTAAATTCTCTCCATTTGCTACTGCTTGTCTTAGGTTATTCGAAATTAATTTAATAGCCTGTATTGCTGCTGCATCAGTAACTGGATTTGCATCTTTAGATACATAAGCTTCTATTGCATGAGTTAAAGCATCCATACCAGTTGCTGCTGTTAATGAAGCAGGTTTTCCTATCATTAGAATTGGATCGTTTATTGAAACTTGTGGAAGATTTCTCCAGCTTACAATAACAAATTTAACTTTAGTTTTTGTATTTGTAATTACAGCATGTCGAGTTATTTCTGAAGCTGTTCCCGCTGTTGTATTTACTGCAATAATTGGTGGTAATGGATTTATAAGAGTTTCTATCCCTGCATAATCACAAATATCTCCCTCATGAGTTACTACAATTCCTATCCCTTTTCCACAATCGTGTGGAGAACCTCCACCTATTGTAATTATCATATCACAATTATTTTCAGTATATAGCTTAGCTCCTTCATAAACATTAACATCTTTTGGATTTGGCTCAACTTTATCATATATAATTGATTCTATACCTTCTTCTTTCAAATAATTAATAGTTCTCTCAACTGCTCCATCTTTTAATGATGCTAAAAATTTATCAGTTACAATTAGTGCTTTTGTACCATTTAAAATTTTCGCTCTTTTTCCTACAACCTCTAAAGAATTTGGTCCAAAAAAATTAACACTTGGCATTAAATAATCATAATATCTCATAACTTCCTCCTAGAATAATAATTTTATATTTCATTAAAAGATTATCAAATCTTGAAATTAATTACAAGGTAAAAAACAGTTTAAAATTGGTAAAAAACAACCACAATGAATATAATTGTTTATAATGATGTTTTTATACCATTTTAAATCATTAAATTACCTTGCCTTAGTGACGATTTCTTGATAACATTCATTATATACACATAAATATTAAAAACAGTACAATAAAAATATTTATAAAAGAACAAAAAATAATCATAAGTTGGTGAAAAAATGCTCCATAATTATAAAGATGAATTAGAAATAATACAGAAAGAAATAACTGATATAACCAAATTAGCTATTGTTATAGTAGATTCTTTTGGTAATTATGTCACTCAAAAAGATAATTATTCTGAATTTTGTTCATCATTTAGAAAAAATAAAGAACTTAGTTATCTTTGTAAAAAATGTGATATTAAAGCTATCAATCAAGCTTTTTCTTCTTCTAAACCATATATTTATAAATGCCATTCTGGTTTAATAGATATTGCAGTTCCTCTTATTTATGAAGATAAATATATAGGAGCTATTTTAGTAGGACAAGCAATTTTAAAAGATACTTCCATTTTAAGTGTTGATAAAATTTTAAATGATAATGCTGGAAAAAATATTGATATGAGATTTTTTATCAATAGTTATGCAAATTTAAAAAAATTATCCTACCCAGAACTTACCAGCATTGCTAATATGGTTTACTATACAAGCTTCTATATAATTGATAGTATAAAAAGCAAAAGATGGTTTAATCACGATATAAATAACAACCTTAATCATAACATAGGAAAAGTTGAACTTCTTAACTCACCAATAGAGCTAGCAATTGAATATATAAAAAATAATTTAAATGAAAACATAAAATTGCAAACCTTAGCTACTCTTTGTAATTTTAGTGTCTCTCACTTCAGTCGGATTTTTAAAAAAGAAGTTGGAAAAACATTAAAAGAATATGTAAATATAAAAAAATTAGAAAAAGCAAAATATCTTCTTGAATCAACCAATGACTCTATATGCCAAATATCCGAAGAACTTGGTCTTGAAGATTCTAGTTATTTTACTAAAGTTTTTAAAAAATATGAAGGGATATGCCCTAAAAAATATAGAGAAAGCTTTGAAAAAACAAATAAAATAGAAATTTTTTAAAATTAGGAGGATTTAAAAATGTTAAAAGTAAAAACAACACACCAAATTACACTGGAAAGTGCTAAATTAATGGGTGAAAAGGCTTTGGAAAAAGCAAAAGAAATAAATGTTCCTATAGTTTTTTCTGTAGTTGATGCTGGTGGTAATCTTCTACTTCTTGAAAGAATGGATGGAGCTTTTGTTACAAGTATTGACATATCAATCAATAAAGCTTTTACTGCTTGTTCTATAAAGCAAGAAACACAAAATTTAAGTGAAGTAGTGCTACCAGGAAATTCTCTATACGGTTTAAATATAACTAATGGTGGAAGAATAATAACTTTCGGTGGTGGAATTCCTATCATTTTTAAAGGAGAAATAGTTGGTGCTGTTGGAGTTAGTGGTGGAACAGTGGAAGAAGATATATGTATAGCAAAAGCATCGTTAGAAATATAAAATATTGGGGTGAATAAATTGAGATCAAAAAGATTTGAAGTATTAGAACAACGTCCAGTTAATAAAGATGGATTTATTGGAGAATGGAAAGAAGAAGGTCTTATTGCAATGGAAAGTCCATTGGATCCTAAATCTAGTTTGAAAATGGAAAATGGTAAAATTATAGAATTAGATGGAAAAAATAGAAAAGATTTTGATATGATAGATAGATTTATTGCAGATTATGCCATAGATTTAGATAGAGCAGAACTTGCCATGAGTATCCCTTCAATTGATATAGCTAAAAAACTAGTTAATATCAATGTATCAAGGGATGAAATTCTTAAAGTTACAACAGCAATCACGCCTGCTAAAATTATAGAAGTAGTAGCACATATGAACGTTGTAGAAATGATGATGGCTGTTCAAAAGATGAGAGCTAGAAAAACGCCTTCCAATCAATGTCATGTTACAAACCTAAGAGATAATCCTGTTCAAATTGCAGCAGATGCAGCAGAAGCTGCTGTTAGAGGTTTTGACGAACAAGAAACAACAGTGGGAATAGTGCGTTATGCTCCATTTAATGCAATTGCAATTTTTGTTGGTTCTCAAGTGGGAAGAGGTGGAATTTTAACTCAATGTTCTGTTGAAGAAGCTACTGAGCTAGAACTAGGAATGAAAGGATTTACAAGTTATGCAGAGACTGTTTCTGTATATGGTACAGAACAAGTATTTACAGATGGAGACGATACTCCTTGGTCAAAAGCCTTCCTTGCTTCAGCTTATGCTTCAAGAGGACTAAAAATGAGATTTACATCAGGAACAGGTTCTGAAGCTCTTATGGGTTATTCAGAAGGAAAATCTATGCTTTACTTAGAAGCTAGATGTATATACATAACTAGAGGAGCTGGAGTTCAAGGTTTACAAAATGGTTCAGTTAGTTGTATTGGAATGCCTGGTTCTTTACCTGGAGGAATAAGAGCTGTTCTTGCTGAAAATCTTATTGCTATGCTACTTGACTTAGAATGTGCTTCTGCAAATGACCAAACATTCTCTCATTCAGATATAAGAAGAACTGCTAGAACTCTTATGCAAATGCTTCCAGGAACAGATTTTATCTTCTCTGGATACAGTGCGGTTCCTAACTATGATAATATGTTCGCTGGTTCTAATTTTGATGCTGAAGACTTTGATGACTATAATATACTTCAAAGAGATTTAAAAATTGATGGTGGATTAAGACCAGTTTCTGAAGAGGAAATAATTAAAATAAGAAATAAAGCTGCAAGAGCTATTCAAGGTATGTTTAAAGAGTTATCACTTCCTGAAATTACTGATGAAGAAGTAACTGCTGCAACATATGCACACGGTAGTAAAGATATGCCTGATAGAAATGTTGTAGAAGACTTAAAAGCTGCTGAAGAGCTATTAAAAAGAGGTATTACTGGAATAGATCTTGTAAAAGCTTTGAGTAAAAGTGGATTCGATGATGTAGCTACAAATGTTTTAAATATGTTAAAACAAAGAGTCTCAGGAGATTACCTTCAAACCTCAGCAATTATAGATAAAGACTTTAAAATAGTTAGTGCTATAAATAACAAAAATGACTATATGGGTCCTGGAAGCGGTTATAGGATGAGTGAAGAAAGATGGCAAGAAATACAAAATATTCCAACAGCAATTAAACCAGAAAGTATAGAATAGGAGAGGAAACCCATAATGGAAATAATTTTAAAAGAAAATGGAGAAGCTAAAAAAGGTATAAAATTAGAAGAGGTTGTTATTGGAATTGCACCTGCATTTAAAAAATTCCAACATAAAACAATAGTTGATGTTCCACATGATGAAGTTTTAATGGAACTTATAGCAGGAATAGAAGAAGAAGGATTAATTGCTAGAATAGTTAGAGTTAATAGAACATCTGATGTATGTTTCATTGCAAATGATGTAGCTAAATTAAGTGGTTCTGGTATTGGAATAGGTATTCAATCAAAAGGAACAACAGTAATTCATCAGAAAGATTTACTGCCTTTAAATAACTTAGAATTATTTCCACAATCACCCTTACTTACACCTGCAATTTTTAGAATGATAGGTAAAAATGCTGCAAGATATGCCAAAGGAGAGTCTCCTAATCCAGTTCCAGTGGCTAGTGACCAGATGGCCAGACCTAAATATCAAGCAAAAGCTGCACTTCTTCATATAAAAGAAACAAAACACGTTATAGAAGATGGGAAACCTACCGAACTAACTTATGAATTTCAATTTAAAGGAGCTAACTAAAATGACAAACAAAAATATAGACCCCAATTTAGATTATCCTCTTGGGGAAAAAAGACAAGAATGGCTGAAAACTCCCACTGGTAAATCCATTGGAGAAATAACATTAGAAGCTGTTTTAAATGGAAATATTAAACCAGAAGACATAAGAATTTCTGCTGAAACATTATTACTTCAAGGAGAAATTGCTACAAAATCTAACAGAGCTACCATGACTAAAAACTTTCAACGTGCAAGTGAACTAGTTGCTGTTCCTGATGAAAGAATTTTAGAAATATATAACGCTTTAAGACCTAATAGATCTTCTAAAGAAGAACTACTTGAAATTGCAAATGAATTAGAGCATAAATATTCTGCAAAAGTAAATGCTGATTTTTTAAGAGAAGCAGCTGAAACTTATGAAGAAAGAGGAAAACTTAGAAAAATTTAAAAGGATTAAAATATGAAAATTATAGTAGGTGTTGATATTGGAAATGCAACAACTGAAGTTGCACTAGCTAAAATTGAAAATAATAATGTGATTTTTTTGGCTAGTAATCTCCATAAAACAACTGGATTAAAAGGTACCAAAGAAAATATAACAGGAATAAAATTAGCCATAGAAGGAGCTCTTATAAAAGCTAACCTTAATATGTCACAAGTTTCCTTAATCAGAATAAATGAAGCTACTCCTGTAATTGGAGATGTATCTATGGAAACTATCTCTGAAACAATAATCACAGAATCTACAATGATTGGACACAATCCGTCTACTCCTGGAGGTATTGGACTAGGAGTAGGTGAAACAATATATTTAGAAGATATATTAAAAAATGGTGATATTAAAAAAGATTATATAATTATTGTTAAAGATAACTTTAATTTCCTTGAAACTGTTAAAATTATTAATAGTGCAACTGAGTTAAATTTTAAAGTTAAAGGTGCTATTATAAAAAAAGATGATGGGGTTTTAATAAATAATAGACTCTCTATAAAAATTCCAATAGTAGATGAAGTTTCTCTTATAGAAAAAATTCCAATAGGAATGAAAGCAGCTATAGAAGTTGCTCCCAAAGGAAAAGTTGTCACTCATATTTCTAACCCCTATGGAATTGCTACTATATTTTCTTTAACATCTGAGGAAACTAAAAAAATTGTTCCTATCTCTAAAGCTCTTATTGGAAATAGATCTGGAGTTGTTATTAAAACACCACAAGGGGATGTAAAGGAAATAGTTATCCCTGCTGGTAAAATACAAGTTATAGGAAAATATAGAAGTGATGAAGTGGCAATAGAAGATGGTGCAAAAAAAATAATGAACTCTCTTTCTTCTGTTGGTGAAATACAAGATATCAATGGAGAAGCTGGAACTAATATTGGTGGTATGTTAAAAAGAGTAAAAACAATTATGGCTAACTTTAGTAATGAATCTATAGATAATATAAAAATAAAAGATATTTTAGCAGTTGATACATTTGTCCCTCAAAAAATAAGTGGTGGTTTAGCTCAAGAATTTATGTTTGAAAATGCTGTTGGAATTGCTGCAATGGTGAATACTCAAAAAAATCAAATGAGTGCAATTGCATCCCTTATAGAAGAAACTCTAGGAGTACCAGTAGAGGTTGGCGGTGTAGAGGCTGATATGTCCATTAGAGGTGCTCTTAGCACACCAGGTACCAGTAAACCTCTTGTTATTATTGATATTGGTGCAGGGTCAACCGATGCATGTTCAATTGATAGAAATGGTATTAAAAATTTGGTGCATCTAGCTGGCGCAGGAAATATGGTTACCCTTCTTATTCAAAAAGAATTGGGACTTGAAGATTTTTATCTAGCCGAAGATATAAAAAAATACTCTTTGGCTAAAGTTGAATCTCTTTTCCATATAAGATATGAAGATGGAAGTGTTGAATTTTTTGAAAAACCTCTCTCTCCTAAAGTATTTGCTAAAATTGTTTTGCTTAAAGATAATAATCTTATTCCAATAGATTTAAATCTATCATTAGAAAAAATAAAGTTTATTAGAAGAGAAGCTAAAAGAAAAGTATTTCTAACCAACACTCTTAGAGCGCTTAAAATAATTTCCCCTACAAAAAATTTGAGAGATTATGAATTTGTAGTTATTGTAGGTGGCTCTGCACTGGATTTTGAAATTTCAGAGATGATTACAGACTCTCTATCTCATTATGGTATTGTTGCTGGGTGTGGTAATATAAGAGGAACTGAAGGACCACGTAACGCTGTTGCAACAGGACTTATTTTGGGTGGTAACTATGAATAAATCTAGTATACTAATCTATTGCTCTACTTCCATAAATAAAGATACTATCCAGGAAATACTTTGGGGTATTGAAGAGGAAGAGATTCCTTACTCATTAAATTTTACAAATTTAAATATTATTCCAAAAGAAATTTATACAAATAGTTCTTTAGAAGTTGGAATATGCATAAATAATAATGGGGATATCTTCTTAAATTCTAGAAAATACCAAGGAGAGTATATCTTTAAAAAAACTATTTACAACAATAGTCTCTCTCTTAGAACATTTGGTAACAATAGTGCTAGATTGGTAAAAGGTCTTTAT
>CAMTJB010000009.1 GCA_947072715.1 uncultured Fusobacteriaceae bacterium
ATTGTGCAAGTATCGTTACCGTAGCTATCAATGTTCCTCTCAAGAAAATTGTAAAATAATTTTTTTTATCAAATAATGATTTGTTAGCTTCTCTTGGTTTTTGACTCATAACATTATCTTCTGAAGGTTCTAGACCTAAAGCTATAGCAGGTAAAGAATCATTAACTAAATTTATAAACAAAAGTTGTAAAGCAGTAAATGGTGAATTCCATCCTGCAAATAATGCATACAATATAGCTAAAATAGCTCCCAAATTCCCTACAAAAAGATAAGTAATTGATTTTTTAATATTTGAGTACACAGTTCTTCCAATTTCAATTGCACTTACTATACTTACAAAATTGTCATCTGTTAATATCATAGCTGCTGAATCTTTTGCAACATCAGTTCCTGTTCCCATTGCAATTCCTATATCTGCTTGTTTTAATGCTGGAGCATCATTAACTCCATCACCTGTCATTGCAGTAATTTTACCTTTTCTTTGCCAAGCTTTTACTATTCTTATTTTATTTTCTGGAGATACTCTTGCATAGACAGTTATATTTTCTAATTCTCTATCTAACTCTTCTTCCGTTAAAGCATCCAACTCCTGACCAGTTAAAGCTTTTTCCCCTAAAGACATAAGTCCTATATCTTTTGCTATTGCTGCTGCTGTAGTCTTATGATCCCCTGTTATCATTATTGACCTTATTCCTGCTAATTTAGCTTCTTTTATCGCTTCATAAACCTCTTCTCTTGGTGGATCTATCATCGCAACTAATCCCAATAAAGTCAGGTCTTGTTCATCTTCTAATTTCAATTCAACCTTGTCGCTATCAACAATTTTAAATGCTACTCCTAAAACTCTTAATGCTCCTTTGGAAAATTCTTCATTTTTTTCTCTAAATACATCTATTTTATCAGTAGTTGCCGGAGCAACTTCGTTATTTATTACAATTTTTGTGCTACGTGATAATATAACATCTGGTGCTCCTTTGCAGAATATAACTTTTTTTTCTCCAAATTGATTCAACGTACTCATAAGTTTTCTATCTGAATCAAAAGGTAATTCACTAATTCTTTTATAAGTTTCTCTTAATTTTGAAACATCAATTCCGTGATTAGTTGCAAAATGAACAAGAGCAATTTCAGTAGGATCCCCTATCTCTTTTCCATCTGCAGAAATTTGAGAATCATTAGCCAAAACTAATCCTAGCAAATAAAGTGATTCTTGATTATATGTATCTATAGTTTTTTCAAAATCAGCTACCTCAATTCCTTTTAAAAATGTTGTAACTACCGTCATTTTATTTTGTGTTAATGTACCCGTCTTATCTGTACATATAATAGATGTTGAACCTAAAGTTTCCACTGCTGATAGTTTTCTGATTATTGCATGTTTTGTTGCCATTATTCCAGTTCCAAAAGATAAAACAATTGTTACAATTGAAGATAAAGCTTCTGGGATAGCTGCTACTGCCACTGCTACAGAAAACATAAAAGCATTTAAAAGAAGAGAAAATAGTTCTGGATTCCCTTCCATAACTCCTTTTGTTACAACTACTGCAAATATTACAATAGACATACCTAATATTCCTATTCCTAATTTTTTAGTAAACTTCTCTAAATTTTTCTGTAGAGGGGTTAATCCTGTTTCTACACTATCAAGTAATGTTGCTATTTTTCCAATTTCTGTTTTCATTCCAGTTTCTGTAACTACAAAAGCTCCTCTTCCATAGACAACCATAGTTCCTGAATAAACCATATTTTTTCTATCACCTAAGGGTAAATCTTTATCTATTAAATCACAATGTTTTATAACTGGTTCTGATTCTCCAGTTAAAATTCCTTCCATTATTTTTAAAGTGTTTGCCTCTATTACTCTTCCATCAGCAGGTATGAAATCTCCTGCATCTAATAAAACTATGTCCCCTGGAAATATATCTTTCATGGAAACAATTTTTTTCTCTCCATCTCTTAATACTTTAATATTAGGCTGTGATAACTGTTTTAATTTTTCTAATGAACCTTCAGCTTTCTTGGCTTGTACAACACCTATTACAGAGTTTAATGTTAGAACTACTAATATTATAAGAGAATCTACTAAATGTCCTGTTACTATTTGAACTGATGCTGCGATTAATAGGATTATTACTAGTGGATCTTTAAAAGATTCAATAAAAAGCTCCCATATAGTAACTTTCCCCTTCTCTTGTAACTCATTATACCCATATTTATTTACAAGTTTTTCCAAATTTTCACTTTTAATGCCATTTAATCCAGTTTCTAAACTTTCCAATACCTCTTCAACACTTTTTCTATACATTCTCTAACTCCTTAATAAAGTTTAAAAAGGCGATTAAATATCCAATATTTAACCGCCTTTTATTTTTTACTTACAGATTCATCTGCTATACATATTATACTCTTAAACTATTATTTTTCCTATTTCTTTTTCTACTTTATCTGCAATAACGTTTGTCATAATAATTTCTTCTACTTTATTAATATCCAAGTACATTACTCTATCTTTATCATAGTGTGTTATTTGTTCCCTAATTATATCATAAGCAATTTTTGTTCCTTTTCCTAATACATCTACTTTTCTTAAATCTATCGCTTGACAAGCCGCTAATATCTCCATTGCAATTACTTTTCTTGCATTTTCCATAATCTCTTTGGCTTTTCTAGAAGCTATTGTTCCCATAGAAACATGATCTTCTTGATTTGCTGATGATGGAATTGAATCTACTGAAGCTGGATGAGCCAATACTTTATTTTCAGAAACTAAAGCTGCTGCACTATACTGAACTATCATAAAACCTGAATTTATTCCACCTTTTTCAACTAAAAATGCTGGTAATCCAAAATTTAAATTTGGATTTACTAATCTTTCTAATCTTCTTTCAGAAATATTAGCCATCTCTGCAAGAGCAATTCCTAAGAAATCAAATGGTAGTGCCATCGGTTGTCCATGGAAATTTCCACCAGACAATACTTGATCAAACTCTGGAAAAATTATAGGATTATCTGTTACTGCATCTATCTCAATTTCTATCTTTTTTCTTACATAATTTAAAGCATCTTTACTTGCACCATGAACTTGAGGAGTACAACGTAAAGTATAAGGATCCTGAACCCTTACTTCTCCTTGCTTAGTAATAGAAGAACTTCCCTCTACTAATCTCAATATATTTTTAGCAGTTTCTATTTGCCCTTTATGCCCTCTTACCTCATGAATTTTACTATCCATAGCACATTTAATTCCATTTAAAGATTCCATTGTTAATGAAGCTGCAACATCTAAATGTTTCATTAAATTTATAGCATCATATATAGTTATCGCTCCAATTCCTGTCATTGCTTGAGTTCCATTTATAAGAGCAAGCCCTTCTTTTGAAGATAAAGCTGGAAGTGGTTCTATTCCTGCCTTTTCCATTGCTTCTGCTCCTTCATATAAAACTCCTTCATAATAAGCTTTTCCAAGACCTAACATTACTAGTACCATATGAGATAGAGGTGCTAAATCTCCTGATGCTCCTAAAGATCCTTTTTCTGGAATAAATGGTGTTACTCCTTTGTTTAACATCTCTATAATTTTATTAGCTGTTATTATTCTAACTCCTGAATGTCCTTTTGTAAAATTGTTAACTCTTAAAAGCATAATAGCACGAACATTTTCTATTGATAAAGGATTTCCTACGCCACAAGAGTGACTTATAATTAAATTTCTTTGTAACTCCTCTGTTTCATCCTTAGATATAATTACATCTGAGAATTTTCCAAATCCTGTTGTTATTCCGTAAGAAACAATTTCGTTGTTAACGTATCTTTCTACTAGATCTCTAGCAATCTGCATCTTCTTTATAGCCTCTTCTGCTATTTCAACCTTATACCCATTTCTACATACGTTTACTACATTTTCAATACTTAACTTCCCTTTACCTAAAATGATTTTCAAAAATCTACACCTCCAAATGTTTTAAAAATATCAATTTTACTAATTTTACTAATTTTACTGACTTTATTAACTTTACTAACTTTACTAATTCTAATTATACAACAATAATTTGTTTTTTTAAAGTATTTTAATTTTTTTACTACGTAAAACGTTCTTTTCTTCTTTAAAAAGAACAATTTGCTTATTAATTGTAATAGAACACTATTTTTGTTTTAATTTTAAAATTTTACAATTTAAAATTATATAAAATATAAAAAACCACCGATACAAATTAATGTATCGGTGATTTTTTATATTTTACTTCTCTTCTATATTTGCATTTTCTTTTTTTACTGCAGTTTCTAATACTCCAGTTCCTTTATATTCATATGTAGAAAAATCTACTTTGAATACAATTGAGAAGATTGCTGGAATTATAACTAGTGTTAATCCTGTCCCAAAAATTAATCCTACTATTAGAACAGCTGCCATTCCTTCAAACAGTGGTCCACCAAATAAATATAATGGTAATAGACCAATTAACGTTGTATAAGTTGTTAGAAGAATAGGTCTTAATCTATCCTGACTTCCTATAATCATTGCATTTTTTATATCACCATTTAAGGTTTCCTCGAGCACTTGATAAGTATCGAGCATTATTATCGCTTGGTTAACTATTACTCCGGCTAGAGATATCATTCCAACCATTGCCATAAATCCAAAATCTAATCCTGTTACTATAAGTCCAACTGCACACCCTAATATTGTTAAAGGTATTGATGACATTATAATCATACCCTTTTTTATTGAATTGAATTGAATAATAACTATTAATGTAACCACAAGCATGGCAATAGGAAGAGCTCCTACTACTCCTGCTCTATTATCTTGGGAAGTTCTTAAAACATCATTAAGTTCAAACTTAACACCTTGTTTTGACCAACTATTAGCTATTCTTTCATCTATCCATGGCTTCAGTCTGTTATTAACATCTGTTCCTGTAAATCCTATTTTATTTCCTACATTTATTAAAATAGCATTTTCCATATTTCTTTTATAAACAAAGTTAGATACAAAAGATAAATCTAATTCTGCAACTTGTTTTAATGGAACTTTTTCTCCATTTTCATTCTGTAAAACTATACTTCCTAAAAGGTTAATTCTATCTTTATAATTCTTTGTTCCATTTATTTTAATAGGAATCATTGTGTTTTCTGATGGTGCATTAAAATCATAAAATATTGTAGCATCGTAACCTTTTAAAGTATATTTTATAGCTTCAGCTATCTTCTTATTTGTTATTCCTGCTAATTGAGCTTTATTATAGTCAATGTTAACTGTAATCTCAGGAACCATATTTCCTGAAACTTCATTTACAATTCTTACTCCCTCTGTTTCTCTGAATTTATCCATAATCTCTTTCTTGATAGATTCAAGAGCTTCTTTATTACTTGAAGATAAAACATAAGACATATCCCACTCAAATATTGGTCCAGTTTGTAATCCTTTTGTTGAAATTGTTATACCTGGATATTTTTCTTGTAAAAATTGGTGTATATCAGAAGCCAGTGATGGTATTAATCTATAATCCGTTACTCTCGTTAGTACAAATGCAAATTCTGGCAAAGTTATTTCTGGAGTATATCCAAGACTAAACTTAGGTCCACCTGCCCCTACATATGATAACCAACCTAAAATTCCATCTTTTTCGTATACTTTAGTAATTCCACCAGTTAATAAAAAATCAAAAATTGTTGGTGGCTTTGGTTTTAGTTCTCCTACAAAAAGATTCTCTTTTATATGCTTATTTAAATCCTTTACTACTTCCTCTGTTGTTTCTATTGATGTTCCTTTTGGCATTCTTATATACGTTGCCATTGTTGGATTATCTGAATCTGGTAAGAAGTTTTTATTGATGAAAGAAAATAAAAATATTCCTAAAAAGAATGTTCCTAATGATATCATTATCATTGTTTTCTTATTTTTAACAGCAAATATAAGCATACTTCTGTATTTTATATACATATTGTCCGTCTCATAGTTTATTACTTTAGACTGTGTCGGGTCCAAAAAGTCGTAGCACACCACAGGTATAAATGTTTGATTTATTCCCCATGATACAGCAAGAGATATAATAACAACAATTGCCATTGGTCCAACATATTGCCCCATTGTTTCTTTATTTACTATTATTGGAATCATTGCAGCACAAGTTGTTGCAGCCCCTGCTAATAAAGGTATTGCTAAACTATTAGCAGACTTTATACACGCTTCTCTTTTCGGCATTCCTTTTTGACAAAGTACAGTTATATTTTCAGTCATAACAACCGCTGTATCAACTAGCATTCCTAAAGCTATAATTAATCCTGCTAAAGTCATCTGGTTTACACCGTATCCAAATACTGACATTACTATAAATGTTGCAGCTATTGATGTTGGAGTTAGTGAAGCTACTATTAATCCTGTTTTTAACCCTAAGAATAAAAACATAACAGCTATTATTACTATTATTGCTTGTAATAAACTGGCAATAAATCCTGATATTTTATCTTGAACTAGACTACCTTGATTATATGCAAAACTTATATCTACTCCTAAAGGTAATCTGTTTTGGAATTCGCCAACAGTTTTTTCTACACCTTTTTTTAAATCTATAATATTTGACCCTTTAATTAAGGCTATTCCTAAAACTACAGATTGTTTATCTTGACTGTAAGTTTTTAGTCTTTGTGGTGTTTCATAAACTCTTTTTATCGTCGCTAGCTCTCTTAAATGAACTCTTCCCTTCTTTGATTCATTATAGAAAACTACGTCTCCCACTTGATCTATGTCCTTAAAAGTTCCTGATGGATTTACAATAATTCTATTTCCAGTATACTGTATCGTACCACCATCTGCCATTAAATTGGCTTCTTGTAAAGTTTTTGTGATTTGAGTTAAAGTAATTCCTGACTCTACTAATCTTTCATTATCTATATCAATAGATACAATTTCATTTTGTCTACCATAAATTCTAACTTCAGCAATTTCTGGAACAGAAAAGAATAGCGCATTTTTTAATTCTTCACTATACTCATAAAGTTTAGACGGTTCTACTGTATCACTCTGAATAGTTAAAACAGTTCCATATATATTACTAAAATATATATTTACTATTGGTCTTGTTGCGTCTGGTGGAAGTACTACAAAACTACTTATCTTATTCATTAATTCTTGAAAAGGTTCAAAAGTCTCCCAATATTTAGCTTTTAAGTTTACATAAATATTTGATTCCCCTGGTGTATTTTTAGAATATACAAAATCTAAAGAATCTAATGTTCTAACTTCTTGCTCTATTTTTTTACTAACTAATTCTGCCATTTGTTCTGGAGTTGCTCCTGGCCATCTTGTTGTTATAACTGCTGTTTTTACTGTATACCCTGGATCTTCAGCTTTTTCAGCGGACAAATATGACATAACACCAAAGACACACATTAATGCTACTAATAAATAAGTACTCAACCTATTTTTTAGCGCTAATTCTGTTAAACTCATATGTTATTCCCCCTTTGTCCCCAGTTTTACCTTTTGCCCTTCAAAAACTACTGTAGCTCCATCTGTTACTACCTTATCTCCTGATGATAATCCTGATATAATTTCTATATTTCTAGATGAAACAGTTTCTAATTCCACCATTCTTTTACTTATTGTTCCAACACCATCTACTATATTTTCTATAACATATACATATTTTTGCCCATTTTCTTGCTGTTGAACAGATCTAACAGGAACTGTTTTTCCAGCTTTAACTTCTCTTCTCAGCCCTACATTTGCAACCATTCCTGGTCTAATAGTTTCTGAATAATTTAAAATTTTTACTTTAGCTGGATATGTTTTTCCGTAAGCATTGGAAAATGATCCCACATTAGAAACTATTCCTTTTACTTTCTCTCCTGTTGCTATAACAGTAATTTCAGCTTCTTGATTTACTTTTATAACATTTATATCAACTTCTGGAATTGTGAACTCAACTTCTAATCCACCAATTTCATTCATTACAAATATTGGTTGTCCTGCACTTACAGTTTCGTTAACTTCAGCTTGCACTTTAGCAATTTCTCCTGTTGTAGTTGCAACTAATCTAGTATATCCTAATTCTTGCTCAGCTGTATTTGCCTCTGCTCTTTTAGATTTATAATCAGCTTGAGATCTATCATATTCAGCTTTAGAAATGCTTCCTTCTAAATATAATATTCTATCTCTTTCAAAAGTTGACTTTGCATTTTTATATAAAGCTTCCGCTCTATTATATCTTAATTGATAATCAGTCGGATCTAAAGTTGCTAAAACATCTCCCTTCTTTATCTTTTCTCCTAAATCTACTACCCTTTTATCAATATTTCCACTTACTCTAAAACTTAAAGTAGCTAAAACTTCAGGAACAATTGTTCCTGAAAATTCTTTCTCTATAAATCCTTTATCTTTTTCAATAACTACAAAATTAACTGGTCTTATAGGTAGATCTAATTCATTATTGTTATTTCCTCTTCCACACCCACCAAATAAAGACATTACTGTTAATAATATAAATATTTTTCTCATGTTTCACCCCTAATTTTTAAGAAGAGAATTTAACTCTTCGTTTATTTTTTTCTTTTCTACATTGTTTTTTAAGAATATAAATTCACCATAATTTTTTTCAACTGCTATTTGAGAACTAAATAGTTTATAGTTTGCTATTACATTATTCATTTCAGACTCTATAAAAGTATTTTGAGCTTCTAATAATTCTGTAATATTAATACTTCCTATTGAATACTGACTAATACTTATATCTAAATATTTTCTAGCTGCATTCCTTGCAGTTTCTGTTGTTATAATTTGATTATATGAAGCTACCATTCTATTTAATTCTACATTCATATTTTTCTCTACATCTTTTTCAACATTTGCTTTTTCATAAGTAACAGCTTCTTTTTCAGAAGATAAACTTTTCTTTCTATAATGAATCTCTCCACTTGTAAATATAGGTAGACTTACACCAACTCCTGCTGACCAATAATTATCAAGATTATTATTTGATTCAGTTCCTGAAGAACCTATATTATTTTTATTATATCTTGCAAATCCTTGAACTTCTGGAAGATATCTTGAACGAGATGCTGCTTTATATTGACTATCAATATCAGAAATTTTATTTTCTGCTATTCTTAAATTGTATGAATTATTTAAAGCACCATCAATAAAAAACTCACCAACCCTTACTCTTAAGTTATCATTATAACTCATCTGTTTCATAGGAATTTTAACTTCTGCAAATTTTTTCTTTAAAGCATCTAATGACTCATACGTGTGTCTTGTATCTTGTCTTAAATTTAAAATTTTATTTAATTTAACTTCGCTATTTTTTAAATTTGTTTCTGCTGTTATAAGAGATGTCTCGGCAACTGCAACTTCAGCTTCAAATCTATAAATATCTTGCTTTCCGACACTTCCTGTTTCAAATTTTAATTTACTTATTTTTAAAAATTCTTTTAACATATCATAGTTACTTTGTTGAATACTAACATTTGATTTTTCTTTTAAAACATCTAAATAAGCTATAGCAATCTCTTGAATTAAAGCATTGCTATCCTCTTTAAAACTTAATTCACTATTTAATGAATCTATTTTTTGACTAAATATTTGTGCATTTAAATCATTACTAAATATAACTTGGCTTATTCTAATTCCACCAGTTACTGAATTTTCATCTCTTGTATACTGATTTACTGCATTAGAATCTAAATAATCATAATTACCCTCTGCTTTTACTTGTGGTAATCTTTCAGCAAATTTTGACATATATTTATAATCTTTACCAGACATTCTATTAAATGATGCTAGTAATGTCGAGTTATTATCTAAACCATATTTAATTGCATTTTCTAATTCTAATTTTGGTGCATCTTTTAGTGTTTCACCCATTACTTTAAAATCTTTCAAAATTCTACCAGTAGGATGGATATTTATGCCTCTAGATATTGATTTGTTAAAAAATCTTTTATCTGAAACTTTTCCTAAAAAAGCTATAGAATATTCTTCTTTATTTTGTATTTTATTTGAATAATTATTCACACTAGTACGGATTCTTTTATCTGTCTCTAATTGAAAATCATATGATATTAACGAATACTTAGCATTAGATAACTCTAAATTAGCAAGATATGTTAATTTGTTATTTTCAGTTGCAAACTTTAAAATTTCTTTTACATTATCATTTGAAATTATATATACTGCATCTGAATTTAAAATCTCTTTCTTTAAAATCTCAGAGTCTGAATCTAAACTTATTATTTTTGATTCTAATCCATTTTTATTAGAAATTTCTGTTATATTTAGTGAAAATTCATCATATTTCTTTATTGTTTTAGGAGAAGTTAAATAAACTATTTTATTTATATCTCTTAATTCTTTTAAGTCTTTCAAATCAGAATCTATATCTAATTTTCCCTGAACAAAAATTAATTTATTAGATAGCTCTCCCTCTCCTGCTCCTATTCCAAATGGATACACAATCATTTTTTTACTTTTTAGTTTAGATAAATCAGTTGTATAGTCCAAAACAAAAATAGTATCTAAATTCTTATTTCCATCTAGCTTTTTTAACCCCTCGCTAAAATTTTCAGAATTTACATACTCCACTTGAGCTACTTTTACATTTGCTTCTATATCTTTAAACTCTTTTTTTAGCTCTTCCTTAATTTTATTTTCTAACACTCTTCCATATTTTTCATTAACTAAAATACCAACAGAATAGTCTGTTGCAAGCATAACGATACTTGTGAATAAAAATAAAATTATACCTCATACACTCCTTTACATAAAACTCCTTACCATACACTTTTTGTTTTTTAATGTTAATTATGACTATAATATCAGCTATCTGACAATCTTATATTAATTGCGCATCTTTGTCAATCTGATTTTGCTCTAGACACCATGTTAAATATATACTAGAATACCTTTAGATACCCTCTATTTTAGAGTAAAAAATTTTATCGAAGGAGCCAAAATATGCAAAATTATATTATTACACCAGAAGAAAAGGAAATCTATATAGAAAAATATCCTGTTTTACAATGTAGAAATTCATTTGGAGTTGATTACGATGGATATATTTCTATAAAGTGTACTCTTCTAACTGCTACTTGTTCTTATGCAAATGCAACTAAAAATGGTTATTGTAATTGCAAGCTTTTAACAAGTAAATAAAATAAATATTACAGGAGCAATTTTATAATTATGGATAAAAACACAATTTTAAAAATTTTTAGTGAAGAAAACCCTCATACAATCTCAAAAATAATAGATGATATTGAACTTTGTTTTGACATTGATTTTATAGTTTTCAGCAATTCTTTTTATCCTGCTAATATTTGGCTTAAGCTTTTATCTCTTTCACAATCTATAGGTATAAATATTCTCACTTATGGTTTAAATGATAATTGTGAAAAAAAATTATTAGGTTTTTATCCTAAAAATTTAGACTTAACACCTGAACTTTTACTACCTGATACTATTTTTTTTAAAATAGATGGTAGTAATAAGTTTAATATTTTGCTGCATAAAGATTTTTTAGGATCTATAATGAGTCTTTCTATAAAAAGAGAACTTCTTGGAGACCTTGTAGTAAAAAATAATATATGTTATGGAATTACCACAAAGGAAATTTTTAAAATCTTAAAGGATAATTTAACTTCTATAGGAAAAGTTCCTGTTGATATTTGCGAAATTTCTGATGAAATTATTCCAAAAACAGAATTTAAATCTCTTTCTATTACTGTGGCGTCTTTAAGATTTGATGTAGTAATTGCTGAAATTGCTAATGTTTCTAGAAATGAGGCTGTTTCTAAAATAGAAAGTAGAGAAGCTCTTTTAAATTATAATCCTTGTAAAGATAAAAGTTTTCCTTTAAAAGAAGAAGACGTAATTACCATTCGAAAAAAAGGTAAATTTATTTTTGAAACTATCTTAGGGGAAAATAAAAAAGGCAAATTTAAACTCTCTATTAAACAGATAATCTAAAGTGGTCTAAAACATAATCTAAAACTAAAAAAGAAGGGGTAAAAAACCCCTTTTTTCTATTTTACATATCTCTAGTTACTACTAAATCTACTCCAGTATCAAAAATATTTTTTACAACTAAATCTCCAACTTTTACTGGTGATTTTAATTCTATTGAATTTAGTGATTCCATACACTTAAAAACTAACTCTTTTGGAATTGATCCATTTGTTTTTACTGGTACTCTATTATGAATTCCACCTTTAATTCTCACTGTTGATGTTACAACTCTTTTAGGAGCTATCAGTTCTTCCTTCCCATAAACTTCTCCTCTAGGGCAAGTATTTCCTGTCACTTTATAATCGTTCTCTACATCTATTTCTAAATGGCATCCAATAGGACAAACAATACATATTAATTTTTCCATTTTATTTCCCCTCCTGAAGTTCAATAGTTAGTTTTCCTTTTACATCCTTCAAGAATTTTTCTGGAATGGAAATTTTCTCCATCTCTCCTGGTGCTAAATGCTTTCTTGGAAAACTTATTATCTCTTTATCTTCTTCTTTTACAACAATTCTTTTATTCTTATATACATTATTAACTCTCATAAAAATATCTGTAACTGGTGTTAATACACCACCATTTATAATTTGAGGAACTGTATAAGTTATTCCTAGTCCATTTTCAATAGATATTTCTAAATCATTTTTTTGAATTTTATTCATAACATAAAATGCTGCATTTTTACCAGCTCTTTCCCCTTCAGCACTTACAAAGTCTACTAAATCATGTACATGAACAACATTACCACAAGCAAATATTCCTGGAATTGTTGTTTCCATTGTGCTATTAACAAATGGTCCGCTTGTTCTTCTATCTAGTTCTGCACCAATTTGTCTTGATAGTTCATTTTCAGGAATTAATCCAACTGAAAGAAGAAGTGTGTCTACGTCATAATGTTTTTCTGTTCCTGGTATAGGTCTTCTGTTTTCATCCACTTGAGAAACTGTAACACCTTCCACTCTATCTTTTCCTTTAATATCTGTTACTGTATGAGAAAGGTATAAAGGTATATTATAATCCTCTAAGCACTGAACAATATTTCTTGTAAGTCCTCCTGAAAAAGGCATAAGTTCTACAACTGCTTCTACTTTCGCTCCTTCTAAAGTCATTCTTCTTGCCATTATAAGACCAATATCTCCGCTTCCAAGAATAACAACTTTTTTTCCTACCATATATCCTTCCATATTAACAAATCTTTGAGCAGCTCCTGCTGTAAATATTCCAGATGGTCTATCTCCTGGTATATTTATTGCTCCTCTTGTTCTTTCTCTACAACCCATAG
>CAMTJB010000010.1 GCA_947072715.1 uncultured Fusobacteriaceae bacterium
GTATAGCTGCGTCTCTTGCAAGTGTAGAAGGGTTACAAGATATATATACTAACTCTTCTATTTTTGTATCTGCTATATGTATTAGAGCTGCCTCTTCTACACCTTTTCTTGGTGGATCTAAGAATATTGAATCTACTTTAATTCCACTTTTTAAAAGCTCTACTAATTTATCTTCAAAAGCTCCGTTTATGAATTCTATATTTTTTATATTATTCTCTAACGCAGTTTTCTTTCCATCTTCAGTTGCTGATTTTACTATCTCTATAGCGTAAACTTTCTTAGCTTTTTTAGATAGAATCATCCCTATTGTTCCAGTACCTGAATAAGCGTCTACAACTACTTTATCTTCAATACCTTTAGAAAAATCTAAAGCTGTCTGATAAAGTTTTTTAGTTTGATCTATATTAATTTGAAAGAATGATGTAGGTGAAATGTTAAACTCTATTCCAAATAAATTCTCTTTCAATGTTTTTGCACCTGAAACATGATGATTCTCTCTTCCTAAAGCAAAGTTTGTTCTATCTTTATTAATAGATATATATGATGATTTTACTTCTTGAACTTTTTCAGATAATTTTTTTAATACATCTAAAATAATAGGATTATCTTTTTGAGCATTAACTATTAAAACTACCATTGCTTCTCCAACAGAATTAGTTCTAACCATTATATGTCTTAAAACACCTTTGTGAGCTTTTTCATCATATACAGAAATCTTTTTATCTAAAGTATTTAAAATATTTTTTAACTCTTTAATTATTTTATTTCCTACTTTGGAATTTAAAAAGTTTTCCTCTACTTCAAATACATCATGAGATCTTCTTTTAAAAAATCCTGTTATAACATTTCCATTAAATAATGAGAAAGGTTCAATAACTTTATTTCTATAGTGATAAGGATCTTCTGCTCCTAGAATTGATGGAATATCTAAATTAGTTATTTTACCAATTTTTCCCATTACATCTTTTACCATATCATCTTTATATTTCAATTGAGATTCATACTCTAACATAGCAAAATCACATCCATGAAACTCTTCAAATGTTATACTATCACTAGCAACTCTCTCTTTTCCTTTTTCTAATATCTCTTTTATAAGACCTCTACCATAAGTCTTTTTCAAAGATATTATTTCAATAATAACTTTATCTCCTGGAACAGACATTGGAACAAAGATAGCAAAACCATCTATATATCCTAATCCTTCCCCTCCATAAACTATTTTTTCAATTGTAATTTCTTTTAAGTCACCTTTTTTAAAATCCAAAATTCCTCCTCAAATTTAACTACTGATTGTTTTCGGAAATTTTAAAATAATTTACCTCTCTACTAACTTTCATTCCTTGCTTCTCAAGAGTTTTCTTTATTTTTCCTAAATCTATTGTATTATCGTATTCAATTATTAAAGAGTCATATTTTCTTGATAATGTTTCAACTTCTCTTTCTTTTGCTGCTAATAATTTTTCAGATTGTGATACTTTATTTAGATAAACACTATTAGTTGCCCATGTAGCAACTATAAACATTAAAATTCCTATTATCAGTTTTATTTTCATACTTAAATCCTCTCTATTACTCTTAATTTAGATGAACGAGATCTTTTATTTTGATCAAGCTCGTCTTCTGAAGGTATTATTGGTTTTTTAGTAACTAATTTTACTTTTGCTTTGTTATTACAAATACAAACTGGAAGTCTTGGTGGACATATACAGTCAGTAGCAAAATCCTTAAACATTGTTTTTACCATTCTATCCTCTAAAGAGTGGAAAGTTATAATTCCTAATCTTCCACCTACTTTTAAGCAGTCTACAGCTTTGTTTATAGCATTTTCTAATACTTCTAACTCTTTATTAACCTCTATTCTTATAGCTTGGAAAGTCTTCTTCGCAGGATGCTTTGCAGCTCTTTCTGGATAAGCTCTCTTTATGATTGCAACTAAATCTCCTGTTGTTTCAATAGGCTTTTCTTTTCTTGAATCACAAATATATTTAGCTATTCTTCTTGCATGTCTCTCTTCTCCAAATTCAAAGAATATCTTAGATAAAGCTCCCTCTTCATAAGTATTTACAACTTCATAAGCTGAAATTTTTGCTGAAGTATTCATTCTCATATCTAATCTTGCATCAAATCTATAAGAAAATCCTCTCTCTGCATCGTCAAGTTGTGTTGAAGAAACTCCAATATCCATTAAGATTCCATCAACTTTATCATAACCTGCCATGTATATAACAGTTTCTATATTTTCAAAATTATTTTTAAAACATTTCCAATTTGAATACCCTTCTAATCTCTTTTTAGCATAATCAATAGCTTGCTGATCTTGATCTATTGAAATTAAAACACCTTTAGGAGATAGTCTTTTTAATATCCCTTCAGAGTGTCCTCCTCCTCCAAGAGTACAATCAACATATACACCGTCTGGATTTACTACTAAATTATCTAACGTTTCATAATAAAGAACTGGTATATGATAGTCGTCAATTGTTTCCTTTATATCGTTCATTACTCCTCCTAAAATCTAAATAAAATCCAAAAGGGGATTATGAAAACTCCCCCTCTGTTTTACAAAATATAATATAAATAATTTATAATTTTTCTTAATATTTGCACCCCAAAGTACACAATTATATAAGATAAATCTATATATGATCTTCCAATAGGAACTACTACTCTACACTTACTCAGAATTGGCTCTGTTATAGCATAAATTACATTTGTAAAATCATTTCTTGAATAAGGTGCTATCCATGATAATACAACTCTTATCATAAGAATTAGCATAAAAATATCTAAAACTCTATTTATTAAATACAGTAAATACATTAGTTTCTCCTTCCAACTACATATGGTTCATAAAATAATGCTTGGCTTTAACTGAATAATCCCAACCAGACCATACTGTTAAAATAACAGGTACAAACATCATATAATAGTATAAATTTGCATAGGCTGGATTTTTTATTGGTCCAAAGAATAACATAATTATTATAACTATCATCTGTGTTGTTGTTTTATATTTTCCTAAGTTTCCTGCTGGAATAACTTCGCCTTGCGCTGCTGCTAAAGTTCTTATACCACTTATTAAAAATTCTCTAGCTATTACAACTATAGACATCCAAGATGGTAGCCACCCTAAAGAAACAAATATTACCATTGCTGAAATCACTAAAATTTTATCTGCTAAAGGATCCATCAATTTCCCGAAATCTGTTATTAAGTTATACTTTCTAGCTAAATATCCATCTAGCCAATCTGTTAAAGATGCTAATACAAAAAGTGTAAAAGCTACATATCTATAGATATTAGAATCTGAATTAGCTCTTTCTAAGAAAATTATAAAAGGAATAGCTAATAATACTCTTGAAAAAGTTAATTTATTAGGTAAATTCATGTTATTTCCTCCAAATTAAGAATAATTTTTAATTATTTTCTACTATTGGCCCTATAAAATCATAATCAAAGTTTTGTTCTATTTTTACTTTAACAATATCTCCAGCTTTAGCTGTTCCATCTGTTGTAAGAACTTTTCCATCTATCTCTAAAGCTTGACCTTGAGTTCTTCCTTCTAGCATATACTCACTTTCAGAAGAGATTCCATCTATCATAACTTCTATCTCTTTTCCTACTAGCTCTCTATTTTTCTCTTCAGCTATTTTAGCTTGTAAATTAGTTAACTCTGCCCATCTCTTAGCTTTTATATCTTCGTCAACTTGATTATCCATATCATGAGCTTTTGTATCCTCTTCTCTTGAATACTTAAATACTCCTACATAATCAAATTTAAATTCAGTTATAAAATCTTTTAATTCTTCAAAATTATCTTTAGTTTCCCCTGGGAATCCAACTATAACAGTAGTTCTTATAGTTGCATCTGGTATACTTTCTCTAATTTTATTTAAGATTCCTTTTATTTGGTCTCCAGATTTTGCTCTTCCCATACCTTGAAGTATGTTTCCAGATATATGTTGAATTGGCACGTCAAAGTAATTACAAACTTTAGGCTCATTTTTGATAACTTCTACTAATTCCTCTGTTAATGAGTTAGGGAACATATAGTAGCATCTTATCCAGTCTATCCCTTCAACCTTTACCAGTTCTTTTAAAAGATCTGGTAAAGCTTTTTTATTATAAAGGTCTAATCCGTATTCTGTTGTTTCTTGAGCAAGTAAGTTTATCTCTTTTACTCCACTTTGAGCAAGGTTTTTAACTTCTTGAACTATATCTTCTATTGTTCTACTTCTTAAATCCCCTCTTAATTTAGGAATTATACAGTAAGTACATCTTCTGTTACACCCTTCAGCTATTTTTACATAAGCTGTATGAGGGAATGTTGTTAAAATTCTATCAGTATCAGAACTCATTAAGAATTCAAACGATTCTGTTTTAACTACTTTTTTACCAGCTAAAACTTCATCCATTATCTCTTCTATTTTTCCAATTTCTCCAGTTCCTATAACAGCATCAACCTCTGGCATCTCTTGAATTATCTCTTGAGAATATCTCTGAGCTAAACATCCTGTAACTATAAGTTTTTTTAACTTTCCTGTTGTTTTATACTGTGATATTTCTAGAATATTTTGAATTGATTCCTCTTTTGCATCTCCTATAAATCCACATGTATTTATTAATGCTACATCAGCATCTTCTATATCATTAGTTAGTTCGAAACCTTTTCTATTTACTAAAATACCTATCATGTTCTCACTATCTACTAAATTTTTACTACAACCTAAGCTAATAATAGCTAATTTCATTCTACACCTCTTAATATTACAATATATTCTTTCTTGTTAAACTTACTTTTCCGTTTTCAACTGATTTAACTTTAACGTCAAAAACATCTCCTAATTTTATTACATCTTCAACTTTAGCAACTCTTTCAACTGAAATTTCAGATATATGTAAAAGTCCCTCTTTTCCTGGTAAAATTTCTACGAAAGCACCAAAATCTTTTACTCCTACAACTTTACCTTTGTATATTTCTCCAACTTCTACATCTTTAACGTATCCGTTTACTAATTTAATAGTTTGCTCTAAAACATCTAATCCTACTGCAAATATAGAAACTTTTCCTGTATCATCGATATCAACTGTTGCTCCTGTTGCTTCTATTATACCTTTAATGTTCTTTCCACCAGGTCCTATTAATACAGCAATCTTATCTTTAGGTATTATCATTTGGTGAATTCTTGGTACAGTCTCTTTCATTTCTGCTGGTGCTGGAATAGCTGCGTTCATAACTTCTAATATTTCTAATCTAGCTGTTAATGCCTGTGATAAAGCTTGCTTTAATACATCTTCATTAATTCCAGTTATTTTCATATCCATTTGAAGAGCTGTAATTCCTTTCTTTGTTCCTGCTACTTTAAAGTCCATATCTCCTAAGTGATCTTCTAAACCTTGAATATCAGTTAAAACAACATAGTCGTCTCCCTCTTTAATAAGACCCATAGCTATTCCTGCTACGTGCTCTCTAATAGGTACTCCTGCGTTCATAAGAGCTAAAGATCCTCCACAAACTGAAGCTTGAGATGACGATCCATTTGACTCAGTAATCTCAGATACTAATCTGATTGTATATGGGAATGCATCTTCTGATGGTAAAACATATTTTAATGCTCTTTCTGCTAAAGCTCCATGTCCTAATTCTCTTCTTCCTGGTGCACCCATTCTTCCTGTTTCTCCAACTGAATATGGAGGGAAGTTGTAATGTAAATAGAATTTTTTGAAATAATCTTTTTCAACTGAATCTACTAATTGCTCATCAGATTTTGTTCCAAGAGTTGCTATAACAATTGCTTGAGTTTCCCCTCTTGTAAACATTGAAGAACCGTGTGGAACTGGTAAAACTCCTACTTCAGCAAATAATGGTCTGATTTGTGTAGTTGATCTTCCATCTGCTCTATGTTTGTTGAATAAAATAGCATCTCTTACTAATTTTTTCATTAAATCATGATAATAAGTTTTAAATTCTTTTTGAATATCCTTAGGGAACTCAGTTTCTTCTCCTGGGAAATTAATCTCTTTGAATTCTTCCATTAATCTAACTTCTAAAGCATCAATAGCGTCATCTCTATCGTGTTTTCCTTCAGTTAATATAGCTGCTTTTAATTCAACTGTTGCTTTTTCATCTATAAAAGTTTTTACAAGCTCTAATGGTTGAGGAGAATCAAAAGTGATTTTCTCTTTTCCAACTGCTGCTGCAAATTCTTCTTGGAAAGCACATATTTTTTTAATATTGTCATGTGCGAACATCATAGCTTTTAACATTACATCTTCAGAAAGCTCAGAAGCTCCTGCTTCAACCATGTTTATTGCATCTTTAGTTCCTGCAACTACTAATTCTAATTCACTTGTTTCTAATTGCTCAGGTGTTGGGTTTAAAATAAACTCTCCATCTTTATATCCTACAACTACTCCTGCTACTGGTCCTAAAAACGGTAAGTCAGAAAGCATTAATGCTAGTGATGATAAAGTTATTGCAATATGATTAGCTACATTTTTTCCATCAAAAGACATTATTGTATTTACTATTTGCACTTCATATGTAAACCCTTCTGGGAACATTGGTCTTATTGGTCTATCTATTAATCTTGATGTTAAGATAGCATCTGTTACTGGTCTAGATTCTCTTTTGTTAAATCCACCTGGAAATTTTCCAGCAGCATAAAACTTCTCAACATACTCAACTGTTAATGGAAAAAAATCTATTCCCTCTTTTGGTTGTTTCCCTCTATTTACTGTTGTTAAAATTACTGTATCACCATACTGAGCCATTACTGCACCATTTGATTGTCTTGCAATTTTTCCTGTTTTTACTATTAGTTCTCTTCCACCTAAATCCATTGATAATTTGCTCTCATTGAACATATATACCTCCTAAATAATTTTTATTATAGAGGATACTTAAAAAAATAATAAGGGAAAACTCCATAAACAAACTCTATCTATTTATCAAATTTTGATAATAGGTTTCATTTAATATTATTCTATGCCTATTTATAGAATAATAATTATAGAATCATCTCTTACTACTTAATTTTAATATACCTCTTCATTAACTTTAGTATACCATTTTTATTAAAAAAAATCAAAATTTATATATGCTTTATTAGTTTAAAAAAAATATTCTTTGCTAATATTTACCTTTCTTTCTCTTTATTTTTTTGATTTTTATTGTTCACTTTGTTATAATATTACTCTATGCTTTAATAGTATTTTAAATTTTCTCAGGAGTTTTATTATGAATAATAAATTAGAAAAAGAAAAAATTTCAAAATTAATGTTTCAATATTGTTTTCCTTCCGTTCTTTCCATGTGGATTTTTTCCACATATGGGATTGTAGATGGATTTTTTATTAGTAATTATTTAGGCGAATCCGCTCTTGCTAGCATAAATATAGTTCTTCCTTTTATTAATTTTGCCTTTGCTATAGGAATAATGATTTCAGTTGGGGCTGGAACTATTATTGGAATAAGGCTTGGCGAAAAAAACTATAAAGAAAGTTGTTATTTTTATTCTTTAGCTATTCAGCTTTTAATTTTGTTTGGAATAATCATATCTTTTATTGGAATATTTTTTACTCAAGAAATAGTTTTACTTTTAGGTGCTACTAGTAAAATTGCCTATGGATCATCGACTTATCTTGGGACGGTCTCACTTTTTATATTAACATTTATTCTTGGTTATGGTCTCGAAGTTTTTGTAAGAATTGATGGAGCTCCTTCTTATTCTATAATTTGTTTAATTATTGGAGCTTTCACCAACATTATTTTAGACTATATTTTTATTTCTAAAATGAACTTAGGTATTAGAGGAGCTGCCCTAGCTACAGGTATTGGACAAGCAAGTACTATCATACCTCTTTTTTATTATCTTAAAGTAAAAAGAAAAAAATTATATTTTAATTTCGCTAATTTTACTTTAACTCCTATTAAAAATATTTTCTTTAACGGTTCTCCTGAATTTGTTACTGAAATTACTACGGCTTTTCTTATAGTTACTTTTAATATGAGTATTATAAAAATTATTGGTGAAAAAGGGATTGCATCTTTCGGAATAATAAGTTATTTTTCAACCTTTGTTACAATGACTATGATTGGTTTTACTCAAGGAATTCAGCCAATTATAAGCTATAATTTAGGTGCTAAGAAAAGTTATAGAATTCTTAAGATTCTAAAAAAAAGTTTCTACTCTTTAATCATTTTAGGAATATTTTTTTATGGGCTTATAAATCTTTTTTCAAATAATATAATTTCATTATTTATATCAAATAATAAAGAGCTATCTAAACTTACAAAATCCACTATAACATATTATAGTTTTACATACTTATTTACTGGAATTAGTATTTTGGGAACGAGTTTTTTAACTGCTGTAGAAGAATCTTTTAAATCTAATCTTTTATCTATTTTTAAAGGTATCGTCCTCATTAATATTCTCCTTTTAACTCTTCCTAAACTCTTAGGAATTAGAGGTTTATGGTTATCATCATCTATTAATGAATTTATAGTTGCAATCATTTCTATTTATACTATAAAAAACTATATAAAAAAATGGGAACAACCTATTTAGGTTGTTCCCCATTAATAAAATACTTTAATCTAATTTTTTTACAAATATAACTTGAGACGAAGTAACCAAAACTTGCAAAATAAAATCCTTTCATTTGAAAGAGACCATAAATTTTTACGCTAAGTATAATGCCTAAAGCTGCCATTGCTATATTTATTAAAGCAAATCTAATCCTATCAAAATCTGCTTTCCCATTAATAATCATTCCTATTTGTGTTCCTAATTCAGTTGTTAATCCAGTTAAATGTGTTGTCCTGCATGTACTATTTCTATAAGTTATAAACATCCCATTTTGCATTCCAGTTATAACCGCAACTATGTACATAAAAAGTTTATCTTCTCGCAAAACTGTAGTTGTTATAAATAAGGCTATCCCTAGCCCTAATAAATAATTTTCTGATATCTTATTAAAAATTAATTTTTTATTTGAAAATACTACTCCAGATATTATTGTTCCAAGAAAAAAAGAAAGAACTACATCAAATAGAGATAAAACACTGTAAAAATTAAAACTTGCGATCCCCTGAACACTTTTATTCCAATTCCCTGTAATGTGAGATATTGGAATACTGTACTTCATCAGAGCCATAGAGTTCATGTAAGCTCCTGTAAAAGTAAGGGTCGATATCCAAAACGACATTTTTTGATTATAATTTTTCATTAACCTTCACCTTTTTACTTTATAGTTCATTTACTTTTTTATTGGTATTATTTATTTTAATTATAACACTTATAGTTGTATTTTCAAGAATATTTTTACAACAAATAAAAAATAGAAGGGAATCCCTTCTATTTTTTATTTTGTTATATTTTTTCTATTAATTAGCTTGGATTTAATACAAAATTTGTTAACTCATTTACAAACTCTGCTGTTTTTCCATTTTTATCAAATACAGGATTAAATTCAACTATATCAACTGATGTAATAAAGTAGTTTTTAAATAAGTATTTGAATGTTGTAAACATTTCATCAGGTGTGAATCCATTTCTTACAGGTGTTGAAACTCCTGGTGCAAACTCTGGATCAACTGAATCAACGTCAAAACTTATGTGTAAGTTATCAACTTTTAAATGCTCTCTAATCTCTTCTAAAACGTTATCTAATCCTTTATGGATAACCTCATCATAAGATATTACTTTTATTCCAAGTTCATCAATAAATTCTCTTTCTTTATGATCTAGATCTCTAGCTCCTAAAATAACAACATTTTTGCTCTCTATTTTTGCTCCCTCATAGAAACAGTTAACTAAATCTCTATCTCCATACCCTTGAAGTAATGCAAGAGGCATTCCATGAATATTTCCAGACATTGTAATCTCATCTGTATTCATATCTCCATGTGCGTCAATCCATATAACTCCTATCTCTTTCTCTAAAGATACTCCAGAAATTGTTCCAAGAGCTATTGAATGGTCTCCTCCAATTACTATTGGTCTGTAACCATCTTTTACAGCTTCGTTAACTTGAGAAGCTATTTTCTCACATGTATGTAATATTGTATTTTTATATTTTAAGTTCCAGTCATTGAAGTTTTCTTTTTGCTTTTCAACTTCAATAATAGTCATTTCATCAAAATTATCAGGATAATTTTCTTGTAATACATCTGGTCCAAATTCGATACCAGCTTTGTTTGCTCCTAAGTTAAGTGGAACTCCAATCATCATGTTTTTCATTTTTTCTGTATAGATATAAACTGCATCCTCTTCTTCAATTACATTGATAAATTCTAAGTCTGGATCTTCCATTCCTTGAATATGTAATTTAGCATCTTTTAAGTCATGAATGTAGTTAATAGTCTCTCTAGTAATTCTTTCTCCAGGAACTATAATTGGTATACCTGGTGGATAAGCCATGATCATCTCTCCAGAAATTTTACCTTCACTCTCTTCAAATAATACTCTATTTTTCTCTGAGTAGAAAGCCTCTCTTGGTATTAATTCAAGCTCAGGAATTGCTGGCATTCTTAATAATTCTCTATCTATTTTTTTCCCTTTATCATAGAATCTCTTACTAATATCTGTAAGTGCTGCTAATAATTTATCAATACTCTCTTGAGTATCTCCAATTGTTATTAATCCTAAGATATTATAAAAATCTGATAATTCAACTTGGATATTATAGTCATCAACTAATAAAGTTTCTAATTCGAATCCTGTAATTCCAATTTCTTTTGCAGTAACTGTTAATTTAGTAGGATCAAAGTCATAAACTCCATCTCTTCCTAACATTTCAATTCCAAATGAATACATTCCTGGTATTCTGTTTATCTCTGTTCTTGCAAAGTTAGCTAGTTTTATAGTTGCATCTAGTAACTCTCTTCCTTCTGTTGCTATCTGTCTTCTAGCACAATCAAGTGAAGCCATTAAAGGGTAAGACGGAGATGTTGTGTGTAATAAACTTAAAATTTGTTGAACTCTATTTACATCTATTCTATCTGAATTAACATGTAATACTGACATTTGAGTTAAAGCACCTATTATTTTATGAGTACTTTGAGCACACATATCTGCTCCTACTTCAACTGCCGATAGAGGTAAGTCATCATGGAAATATAAATGTGGTCCATGGGCTTCATCAACAATTATAGGAATATCATAAGAGTGAACAATATCAACTATTTTCTTTAAATCAGTTGTAACTCCATAGTATGTTGGGTTAATCAGTAATACTGCTTTAATATCAGAATGCTGTTTTAACATTGTTTCTACAGTTTGTGGTTTTACTCCATGTGCAATTCCAAGAGTTTCATCAATCTCTGGATTCATATAAACTGGTTCCGCTCCACTTAAAATAATTCCTGCTGATACCGACTTATGTACATTTCTTGGAACTAAAATCTTCTCTCCTGACTTAACTACAGTCATTATCATAGTTTGAATAGCTCCTGATGTTCCGTTTACGGCAAAGAAACTTTTCTTAACTCCGTAAGCATCTGCTAAAAGTTCTTGCGCTTCTTTTATGCAACTTTTAGGTTGATGAAGTCCGTCTACCATTTTAAATATTGTAACATCCATTGAGAATATACCATTTCCTACGAAATCGTGGAACTCTTTATCAGCTCCAACTCCCCTTTTGTGCCCTGGCACATGAAAAGGCGTTATATCCCTTTTTACGTATACATCTTTTAGCGTTGAAAAAATAGGTGTTTTTTGTTGATTAAGCTTTGACATTTTACCTCCTTATTTGCTATTCTGTAATCAAAGATATAAAAAACTTAAATATCTTTTAGAATAGAGTTTTTTTATATTTTATACTATATTTGTTTTATCAAAAAAAAGATCAATTTCCTTTATTAATACATAAATAAAAAATAATCAAAATAAAAAAACAAATACGATGAATTATAGAGTTTTTTATACATTAAGTCAATAAAAAATTTCTAAATTTAGATAAAAAATAATTTTTTTTGGAGAATATAATGAAGAAAATTTTAATCCCTCTTTTTCAAGGTGTTGAAATACTTGAGGTTTCACCATTTATAGACGTTTTTGGTTGGAATAATATTTTAAATAAAAAAAAAATTTCAGTATCTACAATTGCTGATTCTACACCTATTAATTGCTGTTGGAATCTAAAAATTATTCCTGAAATAGTTTTTAATGATTCAATTAATTTAGATCAATATGATGCCATTATTTTCCCTGGTGGATTTGGATCTAAAGGATATTTTAACTCAACTAAAAACTCTAACTTTTGCAATTTTTTTAAAAATTATATTAATAGTACTGATCTCTTTAAAAATAATTTTTTTAAAGATACTTATTTTGTAGGGATTTGTACAGGAGCTCTTGTCTTACTAGAGTTAGGACTATTACAAAATAAAAAAGCAACGACTTATTTAAGTGAAAATGATAGATATTTTAAACAACTTTTCAATACTAACGCTATTCCTATTAGGGAGCATATAGTTATTGACGAAAAAACAATTACTACTTCTGGTCCTAGTACCGCCTTAGAAATAGCTTTTTACCTTTTGGAAGTCCTTACAAGCAAAGAAAATATGATACTCGTAAAAAAAGAGATGGGGTTTGATATTTAATTGAATTTATGGTATAATACTATGTGTATAAATTTGTTTATAACAAAAATTTTAATAGAGGTGATTTAGTATGAAAATTGAAGAAAATAAAGTAGTTACACTTGACTTTGACGTTTATGACAAAGATGAGAATGATTTATTAGAAAGTACTTCTGATTTAGGACCTTTCTTTTATATTCACGGTATAGGAGCTTTTATTCCTAAAATCGAGGAAGCTTTAGAAGGAAAAGCAAAAGGTTTTAAAACAACTATCGAACTTACTCCTGAAGAAGGATACGGAGAGTATGACGAGGAGCTTTTAGATGAAATGCAAAAATCTGAATTCACAGAATTCGATGATATTTATGAAGGAATGGAATTCGTTGCTGATATGGATGATGATACTGAGCAAAACTATGTTATTACTTCTATAGATGATGAAGTAGTTACTATTGATGGAAACCACCCATTCTCTGGAAGAAACTTAAGATTCGAAATAACTGTTACTGACGTTAGAGAAGCTACAGA